>CAZULB010000109.1:0-10204 GCA_964621155.1 uncultured bacterium
TCATCTACGCGGTCGCTCTCGGTCTCTCCATGGGCACCACCGCGATGATCGCGCGTCGTATCGGCGAAAAGAATCGCACGGAAGCGGCAGATACGGCGGTGCAGGCCATCCTCGTCGGTCTGGTCGCGTCGATTCCGGTGTCCGTCGCCGGCATCCTGTGGTCGAAGCACCTCCTGGCGTGGATGGGCGCCGACGGATGGATTCTCGAAGAGGGCTATCGCTACACGCAGTGGATGCTGGGCGGCAACGTTGTCATCATGCTGATCTTCATCATGAATGCAATCTTCCGCGGCGCGGGCGACGCCGCCATTGCCATGCGCGTGCTGTGGATTGCCAACGGCATCAACATCGTGCTGGGACCGGCGCTGATCCGTGGTTGGGGGCCGTTCCCCGAACTCGGCATCCAGGGCGCCGCCATCGCCACCACCATCGGCCGTGGAACCGGCGTCGCGATCCAGTTCTACGTGCTCTTCCGCGGCGGGCGTCACATTCGCGTGCTGCGCTCGCAGGTGCGCATGCGCGCGGAGTTGATGTGGCGGCTGATCCGCGTGTCGCTGGGGGGGATCGGGCAGTTCATCATCGCCACCTCGAGCTGGATCGGACTCGTGCGCATCATGTCGGAGTTTGGGAGCACCGCGCTCGCGGGATACACCATCGCGGTAAGAATCATCGTCTTCACCTTCATGCCGGCGTGGGGGCTCTCCAATGCAGCGGCGACGCTGGTTGGCCAGAACCTCGGCGCCAGAAAACCGGACCGCGCGGAACGCTCGGCATGGCTAACCGGGCTCGTCAACATGGTGTTCATGGCGGTAGTGGCGATCATCTACATCACCTGCAACGACCGGTTGATCCGCATCTTCTCGCAGGACCCCGGTGTGGTCGCCGTGGGCGCGGACTGTTTGCGCATTGTCTCGTACGGCTACGTGCTCTACGCGTGGGAGCTGGTCATGGTTCAGGCCTTCAACGGCGCGGGCGACACCATGACGCCGACGCGCATCAACCTGGTCTGCTTCTGGCTCATCGAGATTCCGGTCGCATATGTGCTGGCACTCCATACCGCCGCAGGCGCACACGGCGTGTACTGGTCGATCGTCATTGCGGAATCCATCGCGGGGCTGATCGCCATCTTTCTGTTCCGCCGCGGTAAATGGAAAACGCGCGTGGTGTAATCAACTGGACGGGCTGGACCGCGGCAGACAAAATAGCCGCGGGTGCATAGTGACTGGAGGAGGTCGCAGCATGGTTCTCCGTCGAATGTGGGTGTGCGTCGCGTTGGTGGCCATGATTGCCGGCGGTGGCGCGTGCAGCAAGAAAACCGAGACGGCGAAGAAGCCTTTGACGGCTGCGCAGCGCGACAGTCTCATCGGTGAATCGAAGCTGCCGGGTGCGCCGGTGGTGAAGAAGGCGCTCGAGCAATCCGACAGCGCGAAGGCGCGCGCCGAGCGCGAGAACAACGCCGGACAGAACTGAAGAAAGAAAGAGCCCCGCGATCGATCTGTGACCGCGGGGCTCGTGGGGTCCGGGCGATGGAACGCCCGGTGGTCTCGTTCGGGCCGTCGCGCACGATTGCTCGTGCGCGATGAGGATTGCGGCCCGACAAATGTTGCAATGGTTACGGCCGGCACAGCGCGCTCCACGCGCCGCGGAAGAATCCACCCTGTTCCGCATCGTTGCCGTCGTCCCACACGCCGCGAACATTGCCCGCGACGCGCAGCTCGCGCGATACCCAGATGCCGTTGAACCAACCGTCGGCTTCCGCCGTCTCGGGATTACGACCGTAGAGTCCCTTCATAAGGCCGTGGAAGCTTCCGTCGTCGGTAATCCACTTCGCGAAAAATACGTTCTCGTGGCGGCGATTCTGTCCGTAGAAACCGCGCAGGAAGCCCTTGTGCAGTCCGTTCTCCGTCATCCACTCGCCGCGGAAGAGGCCGGCGTAGCGCTGGTCGGGGACGTTCTTCCATTGACCGGCGAGGAAACCGTTCGGACATGCATGCGGCTCGAGCACGATGCTGTTGAACGCGACGGCGTTGCCGGCGTCGTCAACCTTGACCACGCGATGTAACCCCGTGAGCTCTTCCTGCGTGAAGGTCACGGTGAGCGGGCCGGTGGTGAAGGTCACCTTGAGCGGTTCGCCGCACAGGGAATCGTCCGTGGCCAGCGAATCGCACGGCATGCGATTGAGGGCGAAAAGAATTCCGTCGAAGTCGGGCTGCGTGTGCGACACCCACTCGACACACGTGCGCGACGTCCGCTCCACAAGATGGTCGTGCGGATACTCGAAACGCACGGTGCGCAGCGCGCGCACGACGCCGTTCTCCACGCACAGTGAGCCCGACCAGTCGGTGGAAAAATTGACGGTGGAGTCGTTCTCGAGGTTGCCCCATGTGACGAGCAGATAGCGGTGCCGGCGCATGTGATCATCGGCCGGGTCGCCGAGCGCGGCCGCATTGTCGTCACTACCGTAATTGGCGCCCAGGTACGGATCGCCGAAGGCAGGCTTTTCGTTGGCGGTGTTGAAGCCGCCGTAGTTGTCGTTGAGATCGACGGTTTGCGTGCGACTGGAAATGTCGCCGGCCGTGTCCGTGCCGGTGGATTGCGAACAGCCCACGAGCGCCCATGCGGCCAGCGCGCAGGCAAACACGATCGCAAGCTTGGTTCGGGAGCAATGCATGATGCGGGTCCTTCCTGTGCTGTAATGTCGGTGGCGTGTTACCTGGTTTGCCGCGCGTCGGGCCAGCCTGCGCACGGCGAACCGCGCCGTTGTCGTGTATTTACCGCGCCTCGGCAAGCCTCGGCGCTGCGGATCCCGGGGTACTCACAATTATAGTCGACCCCGGGCCTCCCATTCCCGCTGATGTTCAACACCCGGGTGGCAACCGCCGTGCCGCAAGTGGCCATTGCGGCGGTGCTGAGGCCTAAGTTAAGGTTCTTGGACCATTTGACACCTCGCAGCGACATCGTGTTGCGGACAGGGTCGCGCGGCGTGGTGTCCACAGAAGCTCACAGTTGCGTCCACACCCGGTGACACGGAGAACCTGACACTTGGCCGGAGCGAAACAACGCCCCCCGCGACGTAAGAACCGGAACGCGGACGCCGCCTCCAGTGCGCCCGCGGCGTCGAAGGCTGCCGGTAGCCAATCCGCGCGGGATGCGCGCCGGGTACCGTTGCCGCCGGCCTCAGCCACATTCGTCGATCGCATCGCGGCCGCGCTCGTACTCCTGTTCGCCATCGCGATGGTGCTCCGTCCGCTGCCGAACCTCGACCTCTACTGGCTCCTCGCGGTCGGTCGGCGCATCGCCGAAACGCACCGCTATATCTACCAGGACCCGTTCACGTTCACGGTGGCGGGCGCGCCGTGGTCGCCGCTTTCCTATCTGTCGGGGATCATCTTTTACGCCCTGTTCAAACTGGGCGGAATGACCGCCATCGGCGTGCTGCGGGTGTTGCTGGTGGGTCTGCTGTCATGGCTCATGCTGCGGACGCTGCGCCGCATCGGTGTCGCCTGGGCCATCACGGCACCGCTGGTGCTGGTGGCGCTCATCAATTCTCACTCGCGCCTTACGGATCGCGGGCAGATTTTCGAATACCTGTTCATCGTGTGGCTGGTGGGATTTCTGCTCACGAGCCACGAGCGTCGCGGCATGTCGTTCTTTGTCATCCCCTTGCTGGTCCAACTGGCGTGGGTGCAGCTGCACTCGAGTTTTCTGCTGGGCCCGGTGCTGGCCGCCATTTTCTTTGCGTGCGAATGGATGGCGCCACACACGGGGTTTACGCGCGCCCTTGCGCCGCACGATTGGAAGCGTGCCGTTGCGCTGGTGGCGTTGATGGCGCTGGTCTGCGTCGTGAATCCAAATCCGAAGGCGTTTCTGCTACAGCCGTTCGATCCGGCCCAGCGCGATCTGCTGACGCGCTACACGCTGGAATGGAAATCACCATTTGATGCGGCGATGAAGTCCGCCAACTTCCACCCCTACTATGAGCTGTTGATCGGCGGCGCCGCAGTGGCTGTGCTCGCGCGTCTCGGCGGTTTGCCGCTGGCGCCATTTGCCCTTCTCCTGGCGACGGCACTCCTGTCGTTTCAGTCGCATCGCTTCCGCGTGGAGTTTGCGCTTGTCGCGGTACCGATGATCGCGCTGCTCCTGCGCGATGCGCCGCTGGTGGCCGGCATCCGGCGCATCTGGCCGTCGCGCGCGATGTGGAGTGCCATCGGAATCGCGCTGGCCTTGTCGCTGATGGTCGCGGAGCGCGCGCGTGTGCTGGAATCGCAGGACATCCCGTATCTTTACCCGAAGGGCGCGCTGGACTTCGTGGCGAAGGAGAATGTGGCGCAGCGCCCGTTCAGCACGATCGGTTTCGGCTCCTACGCGCTGTGGGAACTGTACGGGCAGCGGCCGACGTTCATCGATGGGCGCAACTTCGATCCGCAGCTCTACACGGATTTCCTCACGGCGCAGACGCGCGAGACGAGCTGGCGGGCGATCAATCGCAAGTACAAACCGGACGCGTTCATCCTGCCCGCGCCGGAGCAGGCCGACAAGGGCATGCAGAATCTACACGCGTGGTTGTCGAAGGCCGCTGACTGGCCGCTGGTCTATCGGGATGATCGCGCGCTGGTTTACGTGGCGGCTGCTTCCGTGGATCCTGCCTGGCTGGAGCAGCACCGGATCAAGTAGCTAGGGCGAGGACGTCTTCTTCCAGGCGGGGTCTGCCGCGCATCGGAAACCGACGTAGGTCCAGCGCTTGCCCGACGCAGCGCTTTCGCGGTTGGAGCAGCGGAGATACTTCGGGAACGTGTTCCAGGAGCCGCCGCGGTAAACGTGACGGTCGCCGCCCTTGAACACCTCTTTGCGGTCGGGGATGTCGTTCGGCAGCTTGTCGGTTGTCTGACGAGGGTACGCCGCATAGTTGCCCGCGACCCACTCCGCCGCGTTGCCGGCCATGTCGTACACGCCGTACGGGCTGACACCTTCCGGATAGCTCATGATGTTCACAAGGCGATCGCCATTGTTGGCGTGATTGCGGTCGAACGACGTTCCGCCCCACGGATACCAGCGCGCATCGTTGCCGCGAGCCGCCTTTTCCCATTCCGCTTCCGTGGGCAGTCGCTTGCCGACGAACTTCGCGTACGCCGCGGCTTCCTCCCACGTGATGCTCGTCACCGGCAGACCGTCCTCGCCGATACCGTAGTTTCCGTTCACCCACCGGGGTGGCGCATCCACCTTCATCGAGTCGACGTACACCTTGTACTGCGCATTCGTGACTTCATGAATATCGATGTAGAAGTCGTCGACCCATACCTTGCGCTGCGGAAATTCGTCCACGTCGGCGACGCGATAGACGTCCTGAAGGGTGCTTCCCATCAAGAACTCGCCGGCCGGAATGAAAACCATGTCCTGGCGGGGAGGGATGGGATCGGGACGGGGGGTGGAGTTCTGCGCAGACGCGAGGGTAGCCACGAAGGCTGCCGCTGCGAGTGCCGGAATAGTCAGGTTGACTGGTCGCATAATTTCGAGTGGTCGAAACCTCCGGCGGGGTGAGGCCACGCGATGGGGGACACTCTAATAGCGTCCGACCGGAGCAGTAAATCTCAATTCTCTGTTCGCGTTATGGAGTCGGACGCGGCCGGGCGCCGTGCAGGGGGAAAAAAACGGGCCCCGTATTCCGGGGCCCGCGGGGAGATGCACGTGAACGTTGGTAAATAAGGCGGAAGGCAGCCAACCTTGCGGCGGACTGCCTTCCTCTGGTGGGGACAGAATCGGCGTAGTTTGGGACTAGGGACGCCGCTTCCTCTTCCTGATGTTGGCTTTGCGATAAATACTGTGAAGCCGATACCGTCCGCCTCAGCCCATCTTCATTTCCGAACGGTTGCCGCATTTCTCTTCCCGCGGTACCGGCTTCGCAAAGGAATATAGACGGGGTCTTGCTATTCGCAAAATAGAAAATATATAATATCATTATAGCGATTATAGATGGCGGAGGATATATGGCCACGATGAACCTGAACCACCTCTTCTATTTCTACGAGGTCGCCCGGCGCGGGAGCTTCACCCGGGCTTCCCGGGACCTGCTGGTCGCCCAGTCGGCCTTGAGTGTCCAGATCAAGGCGCTGGAGAACTCGCTGGGCACGCCCTTGTTCGACCGGCGCCGGAGCGGGGTTGAACTCACCGAAGCGGGGCAGCGCGCCTACTCGGCGGCCGAGCGCATCTTCAGCGACGTCGACCAGCTCATCTCGGACTTGAGCCAGACCGGCCGGCAGATCGCGGGCGCGGTCAGCGTCGGTACCGTCAACAGCTTCGGGATCTACCAATTGCCCGAGGCGCTGTCCGAATTCCGCAAAAAATTTCCCGACATCCGCGTGCGCGTCGACTTTCGCGAATCCGAAGGCGTCATGGACCAGCTCTTCCAGGGCCGGAGCGACATCGCGATTGTGCCCTGGCAGCGCCCGTACTCGGAGCTCAACGCGGTGCCGCTGGCGCGCCACAAGATGTTCCTGGTGGCACCCGCCGACCATCCGCTGGCGACGCAGGAGCGCATCTCGCTGCACGATCTCGAAAAGTATTCCTTCGTGGGATATCACGAGGGCATGCACACGCGCTCGATGATCGACGCGCTCTTCAAGCGCATGTCGCTCAACATCGAGTACGCCATCGAGTCGTCGAATTCCGCGACCATCAAACAGATGGTGATCGCCGGCATGGGGCTCGCCTTTCTGCCCGAGATTGTGGTTTCGTCCGAGTTGCGGCGCGGACAGCTCGTGCGCCTCGACGTGCCACCCCTGGTGATGCACCAGGACGTCACGCTCTACACGCGCAAGAACCGTACGCTCACGCGCACGGCAACCGAGTTCGTCCAGTTCCTCACCGACTATTTCGACCGCAAGAAGCGGCTCGCCGAAAAGCGCGGCATCTGATCGGGGGCGCCCCCGGCGCCCGGACCCGGCTCCCGGGCACGGCAGTGGCAAACTCCTCGTCGCGGCGGGCTGAACGCCCTATACTCCCCGGCATGATCGTCGTTGCCTACTTTGCCGCCGGCGTGACTCTCGGCGCACTTGTGCTCTGGCTCGTCGGACGCGCCCGTACGGCGCGTCTCGAGGCCACGCTGGAACAGGAGCGGAAGTCCGCGTCCGAACGCATCGCGACCCTGGTGCAGAGCGAAGCGCGGCTTACCGATACCTTCAAGGCGCTGTCGGGCGACGCGCTGAAGAGCAACAACGAGTCATTCCTCCAGCTCGCCAACGAGACGCTCGCCAAGTACCAGGAAGCTGCCAAAACGGACCTCGAGCAGAAACGCAAGGACGTCGATGCGGTCGTCAAGCCGATCAGCGAGTCGCTGGAAAAGGTGAACGCGCAGATACAGGAACTGGAGAAAACGCGCCGTCAGGATTACGGCGGTCTCGCGCAGCATCTGGAAACGTTGCGCGCGCAGGCCGAGGCGCTTAGCAGCGAGACGCGCAACCTGGGCAACGCGTTGCGCAAACCCATGGTGCGCGGGCGCTGGGGCGAAATTCAGCTCGAACGCGTGGTCGAGATGGCCGGCATGATCGACCACTGTGATTTCCATCGCCAGGTCACCACGGACGGCGAAGATGGCCGCCTGCGCCCGGATCTCACCGTTCATTTGCCGGGTGGAAAAACCATCGTGGTCGACGCGAAAGCACCGCTCGAGGCGTACCTCAGCGCCGTGGAAGCAAAGGACGAGGCCACGGCGAAGGAGTTCATGAGAAACCACGCGCGCCAGGTTCGCGTGCACGTCACGAAACTTTCCGAGAAATCGTACTGGAGCCAGTTCGTGTCCACGCCCGAGTTTGTCGTGCTGTTCCTTCCCGGTGAGAACTTCTTCTCCGCGGCGCTCGAGCATGAACCCGGGTTGATCGAGGACGCTGTCCACGAGCACGTCATCATTGCGACTCCGACGACCTTGATCGGGCTCTTGAAGGCAGTCGCGTTCGGGTGGCGGCAGGAGAAAATCGCGGAGAGCGCCCAGGAGATCAAGAACCTGGGCAAGGTGCTCTATGAGCGCCTGAGTACGCTGGCGGATCACTTCGGCAAGGTGGGCTTGAACCTCGACCGGGCCATCGGCGCCTACAACGACGCTGTGGGCTCGCTCGAAACCCGTGTCCTCCCGGCGGCCCGGCGTTTCCAGGAGCTCGAGGTCACCACCGTGGACAGCATTGAAGAGGTCAAGCCGGTCGAAAAGTCAACCCGGGCGCTTCAGGCCGCCGAATTTATCGAGCCCGGAGCCGGAGCGGGCGCTTCACGTGCGTCGTCCCCGTCCCCGGCGCAGGTCTCGATCTTTGATTCGCCTCCCACCACCCCGGGCCCGGCTTCAGGCCGGGCTTTCACGCCCCCCGCCCCCCCGCGCGCGGCTCCGCCGCGCGGGCTTGACTCGACGCCCAAAACCCGGTAAAGTATTATCCACGTGGCCGTTCCAGCGGCTTTCGACCCACCCCTGCAGGACAACCCGACCGACAGGACTACATGCAGTTGAGACAGATTCTGAGCCGAGCCCTTGTTATGGGGTTATTGGCCATTGCCGCATTGCAGACCGGGGCCGGCGCCACGACCAATCCCCGTCTGAAGTGGAAAACCATCTCCACCGAGCACTTCGACGTTCACTTCCACGAGGGTGCCGAGTGGACGGGCGAGCAGGTCGCGAAGATCGCCGAGGAGATTTACGGCCCGATCACCAGCGTCTACAACTACGAGCCCAAGCGCACCCACTTCATCATCCTGGACACGCAGGACTACGCCAACGGCGCGGCGTACTTCTATGACAACAAGGTGGAGATCTGGGCCACCAACCTGGAGTTCAACCTGCGCGGCACCACCGAGTGGCTGCGTAACGTGGTGACGCACGAATACACCCACATCGTGTCCATCCAGGCCGCCATGAAGTTCCCGAAGCGAATTCCGGCGTTCTACTTCCAGGCCATCGATTTTGAAAAGGAGAAGCGCCCCGACGTGATCAACGGCTATCCCGATGTGATCGTCTCGTACCCGATCACGGGCACAGTGGTGCCGGCGTGGTGGGCCGAGGGCGTGGCACAGTACCAGTCGCCCAGTATGCGCAACGACTGCTGGGATTCGCACCGCGACATGATCTTGCGTTCGGCCCTGGTCGCGGACAAGATGCTGCGCTTCGACGATATGGGTTATCTCGGCCACAGGGGCATCGACAACGAGCGCGTGTACGACCACGGTTATGGTCTGGTGCGCTACATCGGCCAGACCTACGGCGACGATGCCATTCGCGACATCAACAAGCACCTGGGCAAACTGAACCGGCTCACGATTGATGGCGCAATCAAGGAAGTGACGGGGAAGACGGCCGATCAGGTTTACGAAGACTGGCGCGCGGCGCTGAAGGTGCGTTTCGACGGGGAGCTCGTGCCCGTGTACAAGGACCCGCGCGAGGGCACGGTGCTCTCGGACGACGGGTTCATGACGCTGGGGCCTTCGTTCAGCCCCGACGGCAAGACGGTGGCCTTTCTCTCCAACAAGGGCAGCGACTACTCGGCCACGGACCTCTACACCATCGGGCGCGACGGCAAGGATATGCACCACGTCGCGGACGACGCCTCCTCGCGGCCGTATTACTCGCACGATGGCAGGCGCATCGCGTACGCGCGCCATGAGAGCGCGGACATCTACAAGTCGAAGTTGAGCGATCTCTTTATCTACGATACGACCGCCAAGAAAGAGACGCGGGTCACGCACAAGGCGCGGGCCGCGGAGCCGTCATGGTCGCCCGATGACAAGAAGCTGGTGTGCGTCCTGAACGGCGACGGCACGCACCGCATCGCCACCATCGATACGGACGGCAAGAATCTGAAAGTGATCTACGGCCCCGAGAAAGGCGTGCAGTTCTACAATCCGCAGTATTCGCCCGACGGCTCACGCATTCTGTTCGGCATTTTAACCAGCGGGTCGCGCGACATTTCGTCCATTGCGGCTGACGGTACCGATTTTCGCTACGAACTCCGCACGGACTCGGACGAGCGCGACGCGCGCTACGTCGGCGACAATCGCATCGTCTTCGCGTCCGATCGTTCCGGCATCTTCAACATCTACTCCATGGACCTGGCCACGCGCGAAGTCAAACAGGTGACCAACGTCATCGGCGGCTCCTTCATGCCCGATCAGGCGCCTGATGGCGCGGTGGTCTACGCGCAGTACACGGCCACGGGCTACCGCGTATCGCGAG
>CAZULB010000110.1:0-10184 GCA_964621155.1 uncultured bacterium
CTATACGAGCCCATCATCAAGCCGTCGTGGTGGCCGTTCTCGCCGGCGATTCTCATTCTGTGGGCGCCGCTCGGCTTCCGCGGCACCTGCTACTACTACCGCGGCGCTTACTACAAGGCGATGTTCGCCAATCCGCCCGCATGCGCGGTGACCGGGTACACCAACAAGAAGTTCCAGGGCGAGTCGCGCTTTCCGTTTACGGTCATGAACATGCACCGTTTCTTCCTGTTCTTTGCGCTGGTCTTGAACGTGTTTCTCTGGGCGGGCGCCATCAAGTCGTTCCGCTATGAAGGGCAGTGGGGAATCGGGCTGGGCTCGATCATTCTCACCGCCAATGCCTTCCTGCTCATGATGTACAGCCTCTCGTGTCATTCGCTGCGTCACTTTGTTGGCGGGCGGCTGGACTGCTTCTCGTGCGCGAAGACGCGGGCAAAAGCGTGGGGCCGTGTGAGTGAATACAACGAGCATCACAAGCGCTGGGCGTGGATGAGTCTGTTCTCGGTGGCCATCACCGACATTTACATCCGGCTGGTCGCGAACGGCGTTATCACCGACCCCAACACGTGGGGCATTCTGCGCGTGATTCACTGACATGGCTGATTATCAGGTGCACGAATATGACGTGATCGTGATCGGCGCCGGTGGCGCCGGGCTCCGCGCTGCCATTGAGTCGGCCACGCTGGGCGCGAAGACAGCCGTGCTGTGCAAGTCTCTGCTCGGCAAGGCGCACACGGTGATGGTGGCGGGCGGCATGGCGGCCGCCATGGGTAACGTGGACAAGGCCGACAACTGGCAGGTTCACTTCCGCGACACCGTGCTGGGCGGCAAGTACATGGGTAACTGGCGCATGCAGCAATTGCACGCGCAGGAGTCGGCCGACCGCGCGCTGGAGCTGGAGAAGTGGGGCGCCGTCTTCGATCGCACGCCGGAAGGCAAAATCAGCCAGCGCGCCTTCGGTGGTCACACGTACAAGCGCCTCGCGCACGTGGGCGACCGCACCGGCCTCGAAATGATCCGTACGCTGCAGGATCGCGCGGTGGCCCAGGGCATCGACGTTTTCATGGAGTTCACCGTTGTCGACCTCTTGACCGACGGCGGTCGCGTGGTGGGTGCCGTCGGTTACTGGCGCGAGACGGGCAAGTTCATCGTGTTCAAGGCCAGGGCCGTCGTCATGGCGACGGGCGGTATCGGGAAGATGTTCCGGGTCACGTCCAATTCGTGGGAGTACACGGCGGATGGACACGCACTCGCGCTGCGTGTAGGCGCCGAACTCATCGACATGGAATTCGTGCAGTTCCATCCCACCGGGATGGTGTGGCCGCCGGGCGTGAAGGGTATTCTCGTGACCGAAGCCGTGCGCGGCGAAGGCGGACTGCTCAAGAATTCCAAGGGCGAGCGCTTCATGGAGAAGTACGACCCCAAGCGCATGGAGCTCTCGACGCGCGACCTGGTGGCAAAGTCGATCTACACCGAGGTCAAAGAAGGCCGCGGCACCGAGCACGGCGGTGTGTGGCTCGACATCAGCCACAAGCCGGCCGAGTACATCAAGAAGAAGCTCCCCAGCATGTACCACCAGTTCAAGGAGCTGGCCGACGTAGACATTACCACAGGACCGTTGGAGATCGGTCCGACCCTGCACTACACCATGGGCGGCATCCGCGTAACTCCGGAAGACGGAGCATCCACGGTGCCGGGGCTGTTTGCGTGCGGCGAATGCTCGGGTGGCATGCACGGCGGCAACCGCCTGGGCGGCAACTCGCTCTCGGATCTGGTTGTATTTGGGAAGCGTGCCGGTGAAGGCGCTGCGAAATTCGCGAAGGAAAACCAGGGCGCTGTTCGCATCGACGACGCCCAGGTCAAGCGCATCGAGGAAAATCTCATGCGCCCGTTTGCGTCCAATGCGAAGCACACTCCCTACGACGTGCATTTCGAGCTGCAGGACATGATGTCAGACAACGTCGGCATCATGCGCACCGGCGAAGACATCAAGAAAGCCATCGCATCGTTCCCGGCCATGAACGAAAAGCTGCGCACCTCGCGCGTGGAGGGCTCGCGCATGTTCAACCCGGGCTGGCACCTGTGGGCCGACATGCAAAACATGCTGCTGGTGGCCGAAGTGGTGGCGAAAGCAGCTCTGCAGCGCGAAGAAAGCCGCGGCGCCCACACGCGTCTCGATTTTCCCAAGACCGACACGGGCTACTGGGAGTCGGTGAACAGCCGCGCGACGCTCGAGAATGGCGCGGTCAACGTGGGCGTGTTCGAGAAGCCGAAGATGCCGGGCGAGCTCAAGTCCATCGTGGATGGTGAAGGCAAATGAACCGGATGGCGTCGGGGAAAAAGGTCAACTTCCGCCTCTTGCGCGGCGAGGGCGGAGACAACCTGAAGGAAGTCTCCTACGACGTTGAAGCCGAGACGGGCTGGGTCGTTCTCGACGCCGTGCTCGCCATCCAGGCCAAACAGGCGCCGGACCTCTCCGTGCGCTGGAACTGCAAAGCTGCCAAGTGCGGCTCGTGCAGCGCCGAAGTCAACGGCAAGCCACGCCTCATGTGCAAGACGCGCCTCGACGATCTCGATACCACGCAGCCGGTCGTGGTTCATCCCATCAAGTCCTTCCCGCACATCAAGGACCTCGTCACGAATGTGAAGTGGAACTACGAGGTCAACAAGCGCATCACGCCGTTCACGCCCGCGCCCGACGCCGACTTCACGTACTACCAGGAAGACGTCGATCGCGTGCAGGAGTTCAGGAAGTGCATCGAATGCTTCCTGTGCCAGAACGTCTGCCACATTCTGCGCAACCACGAAGCGCACGATCGCTTCGTCGGCCCGCGCTTCTTCGTGCGCATGGCCGGGCTCGAGATGCATCCGATGGATACCGCCGACCGCACCGAGCAGCTGGCGGCCGCGGACGGCGTGTTCATGTGCAACATCACCAAATGCTGCACGGTGGTGTGTCCGGAAGAAATTCACATCACCGACAACGCCATCATTCCGCTCAAGGAACGCGTTATCGACCGGAAGGACCCGGTCCAGTGGCTGTTTCGAAAGCTCGCCGGCAAGAAATAGCGAGCGCTCCGCCGCCTTCGCGTGAGCCGGTGCTTCGGGCCCTGCTCGTTCTGTTCACGCTCCTCCTCCGCCTTCCGTTCGTTGCACGTTTCGACTTCGTTTCCTTCGACGGCACGTATTACATCAACCAGGCGAAGGCACTGCTCCACGGGTCGCTTTCCGGCGGCGCGTTTCCGGTCGGTTACCCGGCCCTGATTGCACTGCTACTCCCGCTCGCGCGTAACGGCGTGCTGGCGGGCGCGCTGGTGTCGCTCCTCGCGGCGGTGGGCTCGGTGCTCCTGGCGTATGCCATCGCACGGCGTTACGTGGAGCGGTGGACAGCGTTCGCCGCCGCGCTCGTGTTCGCGGCGGCGCCCATCTTCATCGACGCATCGCTCAACACGCTGTCGGAGTCGGCCTATACATTCTGGGTGCTGCTGTCGCTGTGGTATTTCAGCGTCCACACCACCCGTTCCGGCCTCGCGATTGGAATGGCGGCGGCCACGCGCCCCGAAGCTCTCGCGGTTGCGGGCTTGCTGGGACTTCTGAGAGTGCGCGCGCCCCGACAACTGGTCCGCTTCGCCCTCGCATTCATTCTCGTGTACGGCGCCAGTGTCGCTGCGCTGTCGGTCTCGCAAAAACATTTCACGCCGCTTTCCCGTGCCGGCGCGTTCCAGTCGGTGGGGAAGTACTGGTCACTGCGTGGGACGTGGGTAGAATGGGCGGGGAAGGAGCGGCTCGAGGAAAAAGTGCAGAAAGTGCGGCCGTTCGATCGTGTGCAGGCCTACGCGCAACGGCTTCCCGGCGATCTCGGCAGCCTCGCGCGCCACGCATTGCCGGCGCTGCCGGGACTGATGCTGCTCGTGATGGCGTGGAAGCGTGAACAGACGCCGTGGTACCTGCTGGCGGCGCTGGCACCGTTGCCATTCATCCCGCTTTTCACCGAGACCCTCGTCGTGCGCTGGCTGGCGCCATACGTGGCTCCGCTCATTCTTCTCGCGGCCATCGGTTTCTCACGCGCGCGCAACCGCCGCGAGCGCGACATCGCCGCCGTGCTCACCGGAGCGCTGGCGGTCGCGTCGATCGCACTCAACCAGCGCGCGATTGGCAGTGCCATCGAAACCGCGTTTGGCCCCACGCGCGAGGTGGCGCGGCGGATCGCACCCGATGTTCGTCCCGGCGACCGCATGGCGGATCGCAAGCCATACATGGCGTTCTATGCGGGTGCGCGCTGGGTCGACATCCCCAATGGTCCGTACGATGATGTGATGGACCATCTCGCCACCGAGCACGTGCGCTATATCAGCGTGCATCCGGGGTCGGTCGTGGTGCTGCGCCCGATGATGGGAGCGCTTCTCTATGATCGCCCGGCCATCTGCGGTGAGACGCGTTACCGCCAGGTACGATTCGAGACCACCGGGGATGTCATTTACGAGTGGCAGCGGGAGAAAAACCCGCTGACCTCGCGACGGCTCACCACGCCCGAACGCGCGGATCATTCTCCCGCGTGGTCGCCCGACGGGAGAACCATTGCGTTCCGCCGGCAATTCGGTGACGGAGCGGGTGCGATCATGCTGGTGGATTCTTCGGGAACCAACGTGCGCGAACTTGCCCGCACCGAGCCGATCCAGGATGCGATGGCCTGGTCGCCCGATGGATCGCAACTGGTCTATACGTCGTACGCCGGCGGGCGCATGGGATTGAGGATATGCGACGTAGCGACGGGACACAGTCGCGAGCTCGCGGATACAAAAGCGCAGCGATGGAACCCGTCGTGGTGCCGGCGCACGGGCGCGTTTGTGTTCTGCAGCGATGAAAAAGGATCACAGATGGTGAGCACCGCGAAGGCGCCAGGCGGCGCATCAACGTCGCTTGCCACTGATGAGCCCGCTGATTTCGCGAGTATTTCGCCCTCGGGCAAATGGATGTCGTGGGTCGACCCGGTGGGACACCTCGTGATCATGAAAGTGGCCACGGGTGAGATCAACAAAGTCAGTGAACCAGGCGAGGTTCTCTCCGCAGCGTCGTGGAGTCCCGACGACACGCACGTGCTGGTGGAAGCATTTGATTGGGGTTCATCCGAGGTCTACATGATCAATGTCACCGATGGCCGGGCGCTGCGCCTGACCGCGGTCAACGGGGGAGAAGGAATGCCGACCTGGAGCCCGGACGGCGGGCGCGTGGTTACCGTATCGGCGCGCGAAGGCAAGCCGGCGCTCTGGGTGCATGATCACTTACAGGATTACGTCACGCTGCTGGAAAAGTCCGGCGATCCCGGTGTGTTTGCACGCCCCACTCGCCTGAAAACCCCCGCGCCGCCCGGCGCGCGCCGATTCCGAAACTAGTTTGCCTGCGGTCGCTGTGTAACCGGAAACGGCGAGGGGATCTCCACGCCTTCGGCCTTGAAGCGTGCTTGCAGCGCCTTGATGAGCTCGTGGCGCAGGAGGCCCTGGTCGGTGAACTCCTTGGAGCGGATGATGACATCGAAGCGGATGCCAAGGTCAGCGAAGGTGTGAAAGCGTACGACGGGCTCGGAGTCGGGCAGTGAACCTTCGACGCGCTTGATTACATCGTTCGCGGCTTCCCTGGCGATGCGCTCCACCTTCGCAAGGTCACTGCCGTAGGTCACGGCGGCCGTCACCGGTAGCGAGAGTGCGTGCTCGGACACGTTGAAGTTGGAAACAATCGCCTGCGCGAGTTTGGTATTGGGAACAATGATGAACTGGTTGCGCGGTACCCGCAGCGTCGTCGTACGCCAACTCACATCATACACGACGCCTTCCTGCCCGCCGTCGAGACGGATGTAGTCGCCGGGACGGATTTGTTTGGTCGCGAGTATGTTGATACCCGCGAAGAAGTTGGCGAGCGTGTCCTGCAGTGCCAGCGCCACGGCGAGGCCGCCCACGCCGAGTGCGGTTAGAATGGGCGCGATCTTCACACCCATGGTGCTGAAGATCACCAGGAGCCCGATCGTGAACACCACGACGTTCACGACCACCTTGGCCAGACTCACCGACGAGGGCAGCAAGCGGTGCGCGTAGTGCGCCGCAATGCCGCTGGCGAAACGCGACACCACCACGACGGCGACTACCAGCACGGCGATCCGGAAGCCGACCGTGATCTCCTTGTTCAAGCTCTCGGGGACCGGGAGAAACGGAATGGCGTAGTAAAGACCGATCAGGAGAAACACCCAGCGTGCGATGCCCCTGATCGCATCGGCGATGACATCGTCGATCTTGCCTTCGGTGGTGGCCGCGAGCTTGCGAATGCTGCTCACGAGAATGCGCTCGGCAATAAAGCCGGCAATCATCGCGCCAAACAGGATGAAACCCGCCGTCAGCAGGCCACGGGACGTGTCGGTCATCTCGGACAGAAATGATCCGAAGGGGAGGATGGAGAGGGCGCCGACTACCATTGGCGAAACTTTACCGTTGGGCGCATCGAGAGCGCAAGAGATGAGAGTTGCCCTGATGCCTGGACTAACGCGTGGACAGCGCAGGGGAGCCCGTCGCCGCGGGCGGTGTAACCGACACCGAAAAGAAACCTTCCGAAATGCGGCGCTCTCCGGAGGGGGCGCCCGTCAGCACATTGGTCATGTCCATCGCCACATTTTCCATCGTACCCACCGCAACTTTGTCGTCGTTGAACGTGAGTCGAAAGCTGCCTCCGGTGATGAGACTGGACGCAATTGGCGTTCCGCCCCCGGGAGCTTCTTCGTAAAACACATAGGCGGTGGCGGGGTCGCTCAACGCTTCCGAACTTGAATTCACCAGTCGCAAGTTGACGGGGGCGTCGGCGCGGCGTGTGAACACGATGCGCACCTGCAAGAGACTGCCGTCGTCCAGGCTGAGCTGGGCGCTCACATCGTAGTGGTTATCGCTGGTGAGCAGCGCGTCGACAGCCGTGTCCGCCACACACATGTCCAGCGGTTCGGCACGGCCTTCGACGCGCAGCCCGACACCGGATTCGCCGGGACAAAGGGATTCGCTGGCGACGGGGTCGCCCTTGCTGCAACCGGTGCTCAACATTCCGGTCAGCAGCGTACCGGCCAAAAAACGGCTCGCTTTGAGGGTCAAAAAACTGCTCATTATCATGAGGGGAAAATAAGCCGGGTGGCCCAAGTGCCGCAAGCGCAAGCATTAGCAATACGGCGTGTCGTTGCGCTATACTTCGGGTTGACGAGGCGCCCCGCAGCGGCGCCATCGGAAAGGATGCAGCGAACGTGTTGAAGTTGGGAAGTAGTCGGATGGATGGGATGCGCCCGGTTACGCGGCGCCATTGGGCGCGTGGCACCGCGTCCGTTATCGTGTGCATGGCGATTGTGTTCACGGCGGGGTGCAGCAGGAAGTCCCAACGCGCCGAGCAACACAACGACGCGGGCGGTGTGGTCACCGAAGAGAGCAAGACGCCCAGCGTGCGTATGCCGTACGTCATCCCGGAGGCCGGCGTGCACTTCAATCCACCGTTGGCGTGGGATCCGGATCGCATTCAGGTGGTGACCGTAAGTGGCGAGGAAGCGGCGGCGCTCCAGCCGGGTGCGGACTATGCAATTTCCTTCAATTATAAGGCAGAGCAGCCGGCTCACCGGAACGAACCCTTGCTCAAGCTCTATGTGATGCGCCGCGCACAGTGGGATCGCGTCGCGGGCAGCAACGCGCACGGCGAGGTCATCGACAGCACGGGCGAATGGGTTTTCGTGGCGGCGCCGTCCAAAGAGATTCCGTATCGCACCGACCTCCTCGATGCGGATCAGTTTGCCGCCATGCGCATCTCGGTGACGGAAGTCAAAGACGCCTTCACCATCGAAGCCGGCGGCCCATCCGACTCCAGTTTGCGCGCGGAATCCAGGCGGAGATAGCTTGTGCCTGGCGCCCGGCGCGTGGCCGTTCTGGCGCTCGCCGCGTCGATTGCGACCGGTGTCGGCTGCGGGGACGAGTCGCATGAAGGCGACGACATGACCGAACAGCGCGACGAAATGGTTCGCGCGCAGATTCAGGCGCGGGGTATCCACGACCCGCGCGTGCTGGATGCGATGCGCGACGTGAAGCGTCACCTCTTTGTTCCCTCCGAATCTACCGCTGACGCCTACGAAGACTTTCCGCTTCCCATCGGAGAGGGCCAGACCATCTCGCAGCCATACATCGTGGCGCTCATGACCGAGCTCCTCGACCCGAAACCAACCGACCGTGTGCTCGAAGTGGGAACCGGCTCCGGGTACCAGGCCGCGGTGCTGTCACGCCTGGTGGCGGACGTGTATTCGATTGAGATCGTGAAGTCGCTGAGCGACATTGCCGCGAAGCGTCTGGATCTGCTGGGTTACGACAACGTCCATCTCCGCGTGGGCGATGGCTACAATGGATGGGCCGAGCACGCACCCTTCGATGCCATCATCGTCACCGCAGCGCCGCCCGAAATTCCGCAGAAGCTCATCGAGCAGCTCGCCGACGGCGGACGCATGGTGGTCCCGGTCGGAACCAGCTATCAGGAGTTGCTGCTGATCGAGAAGAATCGCGGCGAGATCAAGAAGCGGGTCATCACCACGGTGCGTTTTGTGCCGATGGTGAAAGGGAAGCGCGACACCACGCAGTAGCTATTCGGCAGCGGATGATTTCCCCTGCTTCACGGTCACCACGGTGTGGATCCCGCCCCGCACCATGAAATCTCCCACCACTTCAATGAAGCGCGGCTTCGTCGCCGCCACGATGTCGTCCATGATGCGGTTGGTGACCGCTTCGTGGAAGGCGCCCTCATTGCGATACGACCACAGATAGAGCTTCAAGGACTTGAGCTCCACGCACTGCTTGTCGGGTACGTAGCGGATGCGAATGGTGGCAAAGTCCGGCTGGCCCGTTTTCGGGCACAGGCACGTGAACTCCGGGCATTCGAACGAAATCAGATAGTCCCGCTCGGGGTGCGGGTTGACGAAAATCTCGAGCTCTTTGGTTGGTTGTGTCGGCATGTGCGCATTCTACACATGCCGGCCACGTACGGCAATTGCCGGGCAGCGTACCCACCCGGCATCGATAGTTCCGGGCGCTAGTGCCCGTCCCAGGGCTCGATGGTGATGTCGCCGATGGGCACGCCCTGGTAGACGTCGTCGTCGAAGAAGTAGTCGCGTAGTTCGTGGTTGGGCTGGTTGGCGATGCGCAGCATCTTGGCCTGCACGCGGTAACGTCCCGGCGCCAGGTCGGTGGGAATGTCCACGCGCACGTTGTCCTCAACGATGTCTTCCATGTTCCACGCGTCCGGCCCGAACAATCCGCCCAGAATCATGTGATCGGAACGGAAGCGGTAGCGCTCGTGCCGGACCCGCTCCATCACCTTGCGCGTGAGTTTCGGGAAGGGTTTGCCCTCGAGTGGAAGTGAAATGATCTTGCGGTCAAAACGCACCGACACCACGTAGGTGCCCGGCGGCAACACGTTGCGCCGCGACCAGTAGAGATCCATCTCGAGCTCTCCGCCCGGCGGCAGTATGCCCACGCCGCGAATGGTGGCTCCATCCAGCATGGCTTCTCCCGACATCGCGCCGATCGGTGTGGCTTCCGCGGGCAATGCGTCCACCACGGGTCGCGGAGCCGGCCGTGGCAGCGTGCTCAGGCGCTCTTCGTTGCGCCAGCGAAACGCCGTGATCCCGTCGTCCATGTCCCGCGCTTCGAACTCGTACTTGAGCGAGCGGAACATGTCGTCCGCATCCTGCGCATCGTTCGGATCCAGCGTCCAGTAGTTGAGGATGAGCCCCTGCGGCAGCGAACGATTGATTACCACGTGCGTCACGTGATTCGAGCGGATCAGACGATCCTTGTCGCGCGCGGTCGTGTATGGACTCACAATGTCGCGTGCCGCCGTCATGCGGTCTTCAACGTGAAGATCGTTGGGCGGCGCATGCTGATCGAGCGTGCACACCACGTAGTGCGGCGTGAACGCGGAGATGAGATACGACGTCACCGGGTCGCTTGCAATCACCGAGCCGGGCGGCAACGTCTCGGCCAGCTGATACAACCCGCGCGCCCAGCGGTCGGGTCCATTTCGCCTTTCCGCCGACACCACCGAGGGCGTGAAGGCGTTGCGGTGCAGAATTGGAATGACGATGGCGAATACCGCCAGGACGAGCACCGTCTTGGTGACGCGCGCCCCGTGCG
>CAZULB010000111.1:0-4244 GCA_964621155.1 uncultured bacterium
CGGGCGCGCTCAATTCGTGGCAGAACATCCTCGATTACGTGCCCGACGATGCGGAGGCGATGCGAGCGGCCGCCAACGCGCGCGAGCAGGTGCTGGTGCAGCAGGCGGCGCAGGTGCGCGATGTCGAGAACCAGGCCGTGGTGCGCACGCGCTTCGCCAACGGTCTCGACCGCTTCAACGAGAAGAACTGGCTGGCGGCGCGCGAAGAGTGGAGAGCCATTCTCGCCATCGATCCGGAGCACGCGGGTGCACGCGACTACCTGGCGCAGACCCAGAAACAGATCGACGACCAGGTTGCGATTCACATGGTGCGCGCCAATCAACTCGAGCGCGACAACCGCCTCACCGAGGCGATCGGCGAGTGGAATAACGTGCAGCAGTACAACCCGGATGACGCGCAGGCGAAGGCGGCCGTTACCCGCCTGCGCGCGCGCATCGAATCGATGAGCCAGGATTACAACGCGACGCAGCGCAAGCTCCGCATCGTCACGCTCTACAACGACGCGCTGCAGATGTACAACGACGGCAAGTATCAGGATGCGATGAAGAACCTGAACGAACTCCTGCAACTGCAGCCCGACCACGCCGATGCCAGGAAGCTGCAATCCCTGGCGAAGCGTCGCTCCACGCCGCTTACCGACGCTGAGAAGGCGCGTATTCGCGAGCTTTACCTCTCGGGCATGCAATCCTTCTCGAAGGACGAGTACGCGAAGGCGATCGCCGAGTGGGAGAAGATCCTGGAGATCGATCCCACCAACACCAGCGTGCAGCGCTCCATCGATGAGGCCAAGGAGCGCCTGCGCAAGGTTCAGGAGCGGAAGTAGGCCATGGTGCGTGCCGCTACCGTCGAGCGCGTACAGACGCGCGAGCTGACCGTGCCCGCCCAGGAGGGCCAGCTCGGACGTGTTCGCGATTTCATCGTGAACGTGTGCGAGGAGGCCGGTTTCTCCACCCGTGAAGTTTCCAATACCAAGCTCGCCGTTGACGAAGCCTGCACCAACATCATCAAGCACGCCTACGCCGGCCGTCCAGGCGGGGGCGATATCACCGTGGTCGCCGAAATCGACGCTGGACACATCAAGGTCCACCTCAAGGATCGCGGTAAACACTTTGATTTTTCAGCAGTAAAGGACCCGGACCTCGACCAGTACGTGGAGACCGGGAAAAAGGGCGGGCTGGGCGTATTTCTCATCAACCGCCTGATGGACAGCGTCGAGTACCGGGCCAACGATGGTGGCAACGAGCTGATCCTCACCAAGCGCAGTCAGGCGGCGTTCTCGTCCTCGATCCTCTCCGAAAGAGTGCCCGTGCGCGGCACGCTGCGCTTCAAGTTCATGGTGCGCGCAGGCAGCGGCTTTGCGCTGTTGATGATCGTGCTGTGGGCGTTCGTGTTCATGCGCCAGACCCACGACATCGAGACCCAGCGCGCGACGCGCTGGATGGAGAAGCGGCGCGTGGCGGAGAACCTCTCCAGCCGCGGCGTCACCGTATTGCTCAATCCCGACGACTTCTCTATCGACCAGACCAACCTCTCCGCGGAGCTGGCCAAGCTCGTCGCCGCCAATCCGGACGTCGCGTACGCCCGGCTGGTCGATGCCACCAGCGACATCCGCGCGTCGGGCAAGATCGATGAAGTCTTCCAGCCCTACCAGCCGCGCGTCGGCAAGGTTCTGCTCGACGAGGGGCGCGTGGTGTGGACGCGCGACAAGATTGGCGACCGCGATATCCGTGACATCTCGGTCGCCGTCACCGTGCAGGGTGCGAACAACACCTCGCTCGACATCGGCCGTTTGCACCTGGGTGTGTACGAAGACGGCGTCGAAGCCTCGGTGGAAGACACACGCCTGCAGACGTCGCTGCTCCTGCTCGCCATCTTCCTGGTGGGTGTGCTCCTCATCATCGGTCTCGTGCAGGTGTTCGTGAAGCCCATCCAGATGCTCACCGACGGCGTGCGCGCCATCGGTGACGGCAACCTCGACGGCAAGCTCGACGTGAGCGGTCCGGCCGAGATCGGCGCCATTGCCGGCGTTTTCAACGAGATCACGGAGAAGTTCAAGAAGGCGCGCGACTCGGTTCTCGAGCAGGAAAAGATGCAGAAGGAGATCGAAGTCGCCAAACAGATCCAGCAGTCGCTGCTCCCGCGCAAGCGCCCGGAGATTTCGGGTTACGACATTGCTCCTTTATATCAGGCGGCCGCGGAAGTGGGCGGCGACTACTACGACTTCGTGCAGGTGGATGACGACACCATCGGCGTGGTGGTGGCGGACGTGTCGGGCAAGGGCGTTCCCGGCTCGCTGGTCATGACCATGATCCGCACCGCGCTGCGCATGGAAGCGCGCGGCAACCGCAATGCGTCCGACGTGATGTCGAAGATGAACTCGTTTGTGACCGACGACATGAAAAAGGGCATGTTCGTCACCATGTTCTACGTGATCCTGGATTCGAAGAACCGGATCATCTCGTACGCCAGCGCGGGCCACAATCCTATGATTCTGTACCGCCACGAGACCAAGGAGACCTTCTTTCTGAACCCGCGCGGGTTCCCGGTCGGCATCAGTCTTCCCGACGAGACGCTGTTCCGCCGCTCCATCAGCCTGGAAAAGGTCCGTCTCAAGAAGGACGACATGCTGGTGATCTACACCGACGGCGTCACCGAGGCCATGAACGAGCGCCGCGAGCAGTACGGCGAAGAGCGTCTGATTCAGATGGTGAAGGACTACGCGTTCCTGCCGCCGACGGACTTCATCGAGAAGCTCGACGCCGACATCAAGAAATTCACCGGCGAGTACCCGCAGAGCGATGACATCACCGTGGTCGCCGTCAAAGAGAAGCTCACCGCCGACGACGTGCTCTACGGCATCCGCAAGAAGCTGCTCGAGCTGGTCGACGGGCAGGGTATGAGCGTCAAGGAGGCGTGCCAGCAGATGCGCGTCTCACCGGCTACCTACTACCGCTATAAGAAACGGCTCGAGACCATGGGCGAGCGCGGCCTTCGCAACGACGTGCTGCGCGACGACGTGAGCCTCAAGCGCGTGAGCCTCGAAGCGCGCAAGGCGATCATTCGCATCATCGCGGACAATCCCGACCTCGGCGCCAAGCGCATCACCGAGGAGTACAACAAGGGCCGCGAGCCTGCCCTCCAGATCAACGAACGCATGGTCTATGACGAACTCAAGCGTCTGAACATGAACACGCGCGACCTGCGCCTCGATTATCTGAAGCGCAACCGTCTGCTCAAGGACGACTTCGCCGCCGAGGAGGGCATCCCCGGTGTCATGCCGCCGTCGGCGACACCGGCGGGAACGCCGGCCGCAGGCCCCGGCGCATCGACCACTCCACGGGACCTCGTCGAAGATCTCCTGCGTGAAATTCCCGGCGTCGGGGCGGGCGGCCGCGGGGGCGGGGCGGAACCGCCCCGTAGCGAGCATTCCGTCGTCAACGAGGCCGCGGATGCCCTGCTCGACATTCCGAGCGCCTCACGCGAGGGAGGCATTGGCGTCGCGGTGTCGTCTTCGGATGGCATCACCGAGATGCGTGTCTCGGGTCACCTCGATTCCGGCTCGTCCGGAGCGCTGGAGAAAAAACTGCAGGATCTCGTCGCCGCCGGCGGGACGCGTATCGTCGTCGACCTCACCGACATTTCCTACGTGTCGTCGGGTGGCTGGGGAATCTTCGTGAGCGAAGTGAAGAATCTGCGCGACCGCGGCGGGGACATCGTGCTCTCCGGCATGACGAGTGAAGTCTACGACGTCTACGAATTGCTCGGCTTCGCGGACGTGCTGCGCGCGTTTAAGACCATCGCCGATGCGCGGGCCTTCCTGGCTCTGCCGCCCGATGCGCGCCGCGCCGGCGGCGAGGAGATCAAGGCTGCGTGGGCGCCCAGGGATGCCGGTATTCGCATCGAGACCATCGAGGGCGATGCGGGGCGTGAATGGCAGAGTCTGCAGGTCGAGGCCACCACGGTCGGCGACCGCGGCGAGATCGCGGTGCTGTCGCTGCGCGGCATCATCGACACGGTCAGCGCGGAGAAGCTGCGCGACACCCTCGATCAGGTTATCAAAGGCGGACGCGTGCGCGTGGTGACCGACATGTCGCAGGTCGAGTACGTCTCTTCCGGCGGCTGGGGCGTGTTCACGGAGCGACTGCGCGAGCTCAGGAGAGCAGGCGGCGACATCAAGCTCTTCGGCATGGATCCTGACGTGTACTACGTGTTCACGATGCTTGGATTCAACATCGTGTTGTCG
>CAZULB010000111.1:4254-10159 GCA_964621155.1 uncultured bacterium
ATCTCCTGGTGGACGCGATCGAAGATTTTCGCGCCCCGCAGGCGGACCCCGGCCTGGAGCGCGTGACGGGCGCGGCCGCTGTGCGCGGGGCGGAAAGCGCGCGCACCACGGAACCGGCGCCGCGTATCGTGGCTCAAACCCCGGGCATGGACATCGTGTGGGAATCCGCGTCTCCAGGCGTGCGCATTGCGCGCATCTCCGGTGTGATCGAAACCACAGCGGTGTCGCTTCTGTCCGATGAACTCAACCGTGAGCTCGAGGTGGCGCCCCGCGCCATGCTGTTCGACCTCACGCGCGTCGAATACATATCCAGCAGCGGGTGGGGCCAATTTGCCCGTGCCTACGAGGCCACGCGCGCGGTGGCACTGTTCGGAATGAACCCGGACCTGGACGAGGTGTACTCGTTCCTCGAGTTCAATTCGTTCCTCAAGGCCTATTCCAGCGAAGAAGAGGCCATTCGGGCCGTTACTGCAGCGGGGGCAGCCGGACAGCCGGCAGCGCGGCCGCAGCGGCCCGTCTCGCCACCGCCTGTCGTCACGCACGACGACAACGACGCTGCCGGCGTCGACGAGGTGTTGGGGAAAGACTTGCCGGGTTCCGGCGCACGTCCCGCCGGCGATGACAAGGCGCGTGTCGACGCGGCGCCCGGGGACGCGTGGGGACGCCGCACGCCGGCCGCCACGCCGCGCGAGAGCGAGGAAGCGCCGCGCACGGCCGAGCTCGACGTGACTGCGGCGACCCAGGATCGCAACGTCAACCAGGACGACAAGCTGCGCACGCTGGGCTGGCAGAAATACGGAGAGCGCCTCAAGAAGCGTGCAGACTCCGGCAAGCTCAAGGATTCCGGCGGCGGCGACATCGACCCGTCGGACGAGAAGTCATGAGAAAGCTCGCCGTTATTACATCGAAGGGCGGAACCGGGAAAACCACGACCGCCGTCAATCTCGCCCACGGCCTCGCGCTGTGCGGCATGAAGGTGCTCGTGGTCGACTGCGACCCGCAGCGCAACGCCGCGCTCATCTTTGACGTCCAGGGCAAGCGCACGCTATGCGATCTCTTGCAGTACGGTCACGTCGATGTGGTGGAAGCGCGCAAGAACCTGTTCGTCATCGACTCGGGCGGCCGCGATCTGGCCGAAATTGAAATGGTACTGGCCACGCGCACCAGTCGTGAGCGGCGCCTGGAGATGGCCCTCGCCAATCTGAAGGGCTGCGATGTCGTGATCTGCGATTGTTCACCCACGGTGAACCTCATCAACATCAACGCCATCGCGTACGCGGATCAGGTCATCATTCCGGTGAGCATGGATTATCTCGCGCAGGCGGGCGCGCGGCAGACCATGCAGATTCTGGAAGAGATCAACGCCAACTCGACGCACAAGACCACTATCATGGGCATCCTGCCCACCTTCTTTGACGCGCGCACGCGCCTTTCCAACGACGTGCTGGGATCCATGCGCGAGCGCTTTGACGGGCTGGTCTTCAAATCGGTGATCCGGGTCAACACGTCGTTGCGCGAGGCGCCGAGTTTCAATCAGACCATTTTCGAGTACTCGCCGATGTCACGCGGCGCGTTCGATTACTACCAGCTCACCGAGGAAGTGTTGAGTCGTGTCTGATCAGAAGAAGAAGCGAGTGGGGCGCGATCCCTTCGACGACAAGGTCGACACGCGCGCGTCCGATACGGTAGCGCGGCTCATCCGCGGGCGCTCGCCGTTGTCACCCGATGCGCGCGAAGTGCCGGTTACCGTCAACCTCACGCCGGCCACCCTCAAGCATCTCGATGCCCTGCACCGCCGCCTGGCGGAGCGTGGCCGCGAAATTTCACGCGACGAATTGATCCGAATTGCCATCACCCTCCTTTCCGCGGAGGATGTTGCGTAGGGAGGGCGCCTTGCCCGGCCCCTTCCCACGCGATATCATGCAGGCATGAACGAAGTCCGCACCGTCGAAGGCTACGATCATCGCAGCGAGATTCTCTCGAGCGGCACGAAATACTACGTGCAGTCGAGCCTGATTCCGTCGCAGCGCGTGATCGTTACCTCGCTTTTTCACGAGGGAAGCCTGCTCACGCGACAGAATTCGTCCTACGACGGGGCTGTCAACGGCGATGCGCTGCGCGGCCTGGTGCGGCGGCTGCACGACGAATACCGCGTGCGCCTGACGTCGCTGCTGGATCTGCGCGAGCGCCTGAAGAAGGATGTGGATGCGAAGGCGCACCTGCGTCTGGGTGAAGCCCTCTACCGCCAGCGTCTCTACCGCGAGGCCATGGCGGAAGTCATTCGCTCCATCAAGCTCGGCCTCGAAGACGCCGGCGCCTATTCGATTCTGGGCAATTGCCTTCTGGCGCTGGGAGACAGCGAAAAGGCCATGCGCGCCTTCCAGAAGGGGCTCGAGCTGGCGCCCGGCTATGCCGATCTCCACAATGACCTCGGTGTGGCGCACTTGAAGCTCGAGCACTGCAAGGAGGCCGCGGCGAGCTTCGAGAAGGCGCTGGAGTGCAATCGTTACTATCAGACAGCGCTCCTCAATCTCGCCATCGCTCTCGCGCTCAATGTCGTGCTCAAGCAGGACTACGAACTCTCACGCGACCTGCGTCAGCGTTTACGCCGGCTCCTGGAGCTGAACCTCCAGTTGAAGCCGCAGCTCGAAGGCGATGATTTCCGCGCCGCGATGGCTGCCCTCGACACCGAGCACTACGATCTCGTGTACGAGAAGCTGTCCGCCATCAAGCGTGACCTCGACACCATCGCATCCAATGACCTTTCACTCGAGCTTTACCTCATCCTCAAGTTTCGCGCCGAGGAGCTCAGCGAAGAGGACATCGACGCACTTCTCGAGCGGCTCAAGATCGCCCTCGAATCAAATCCGGGATATGCCGATATACAAAACGACATGGGCGTGCTATACGCTGCAAAATGCAAGATTTTCATCGACAAGGCGCACGAGTCGTTCCGGCAGGCCCTGCAAATGAATCCTGCCTTCCGGAAGGCGGAAAAAAATCTCAAGTTGTCGGGCAACGACCGGCAGGGGATTCACTTCCTGCTGAAGGCTCTCTTGGACTAGGACTTGCATATTGGACGGATCGACAAGGCTCAATCATGGAAAAACTCGTTATTTCCGAAGAGCGTGCGGGTTCCAACCCGCCGGTCGCCGTCCTGACCCTGAAGGGCACCATCGAGACCACCAATGCGTCCGGTCTCGAGGAAACCCTGGCGCGGATTGTCGATGAAAGCTGCTACCGGATCGTGGTCGATCTGGGCAGCGTCACGTATATCAGCTCGGCGGGATGGGGAATCTTCATCAGTGAGATCAAGCGGATCCGCCGCAACGGGGGCGACATCAAGCTGGCAGCGATGTCTCCTGAAGTACGCGAAGTGTTCGACCTGCTCGAGTTCGGCAATATTTTGAAGCCGTACGAGAAGCCGAGCGATGCGTTGCGTGACTTCGCGAGCGCGAGCAACAGCAGCGCCCCGGGCGGAACGCAGCGACGCGGATAGATTTTACAACGCCGGGAGTTTTGCAACGATGAGGAAGGGCACGATGGCTGTAGACGGAATCGTCGTCAATGTGATCTCGGGTAATAACGAGGCGGGCGCCTCGATCCTGAAAGTCAGCGGTTATCTCGACACCACCACGGCCAGCGAACTGGAGACCGCGCTTTACGGGCTCCTCGATCGCGGCATCTATCGCGTCGTCGTCGACCTGAGTGGTGTGAACTACATCAGCTCCGCGGGCTGGGGCATTTTCATCGGTGAGATCAAACGGATTCGCAGCCACGGCGGCGACCTGAAACTGGCCGGCATGGTGGGCGATGTCCACGAGGTCTTCCAGCTCCTCGAGTTCCACTCCATCCTGGAGTCATATCCCACGATGCAGGAAGCCATTGGCGCCTTCGGCGCCAAGAGCGCATCGTAGACGCGCGACAGCGCGGCCTCTGAATTCTGCGTAGCGCCGGCGCGTCCGGTGTATATACTGTCGTAACTTTGCGACCGCGAAGCACGAACATGTATATATAACTGGATGTTTTTTCTCTCCACTCACACGAGTCTCTCCCTGGATGTGCGCGCCTGGGCCATCATCCTGGCCGCCGTGCTGGCCGGGCTGGGCCTGTATGCATACTGGCGCACCACTCCCGCCGTCGACCGCCCCGTCCGTATGCTGCTCACCGGACTGCGCATCGCGGCGCTCTTGTGTCTCGTGCTCTTTCTCATCGACCCGCGCGCGATCAAGCGCGGCACGCGCGAGGAACCGGCGCGTGTGGTGCTGCTTGTCGACAAGTCGGCCAGCATGAAGCTGCCGGAAGCGGGATGGGAAGGCGGCAAGTCGCGCTTCGAGGTGGCGCGCGTGTGTGCCGCGAAGCTGGCTTCCGAATTGACGAAGCGCGGCGCGCAGGTGGAAACGCTGGGCTTTGACACCCGGGCGGGCAGCGCGGCGGCGGACTCGCTCCAGCCCAATGGTCAGGGGACGGACATCACGCAGGCCCTCGATGACGTCGCGCGCCGTTACGAAGGCGAACACGTGGCCGCGGTGGTGGCACTCTCCGACGGAGAAGAGACCGAGCGCGCCCTGGTGCGCCCGGCGCTTCCGGATTTGCGGGTTTTCACCGTGGGTGTCGGCGACACCATTGCGCCCGAGGATGTGCGCATCGACGACGCCGAGTACAGCCCGGTGGTGCGGGTTCCCTCGCGCGCGGTGATCCGTGCCGGCATTGGCGCCAGCGGCCCTGCCGCCAAGCGCGTGCACATCCGCCTGGCCGAAGGCAACCAGACCATCTTTGAAGCCGACACGTCGTTCGCGGGTGGAAATGCGGCGGCAACCATGAACATTCCGGTGCGTTTCGAAAAGCCGGGACGGCGCGAAATGGTGCTCAGCGTGAGCACGGCCGGAAAGGATCTCTCGCCCGACAACAACCGGCGCGACATCGTTATCGAAGGCGAAAAAGCGCGCGCGCGCATTCTCGTGATGGATCTTTCTCCGGGCTGGGAAGTTTCGTTCCTGACTGCTCTGGTGGCGAAGGATCCGAGTGTCGAATGCGAGCTCTTCGTCGGACCCCAGCGCGAAGCGGCGCCCATCGGGCGCATCCATCGCGCAGCGGATTTTTCAGAGCAGCTCTCGACCGCGGATGCAGTGGTGCTCGGATCGGTGAGCGACGCGGTGCTCACGCCGGCCGTCACCGACGGCATCCAGCGCTTTGTCGAACGCGGGGGCGGCCTCATGGTGTTGCCCGGACCATCGTCGCTGTACGAAACGCCAGGCGCGTGGCAGCGGCTGCGTGATGTGCTTCCCATCACGGGCAACGTACCCTTCCAATTCGTGCTCCAGTACACGCTGGTCGGCCCGGCTTCGCGTGCCGCGTCGCACCCGGTGACCGCACCGCTGGTGCCGCTCCTGTCGCAGACCGAGTGGCAGGAACGGGCACCGCTCCTGGGTTTCTATAGTGGAGTGACCACCCGGCCCGGCGCCGAGATGTTGATCGGAGTACGCGGGCGCGCGGTTCCGGCCCTGGCGTATCAGACGGTTGGGAAGGGACGCGTGGCGGCGGTGGCGGCCGGACCGCTGTGGCGCTGGCGCTTTCTGGGAGGAAACAGCGGTGCGTACGACGAGCTCATGACACGGCTCCTCGACGTGTTGACGCGCGGGGAAGAGGCGGGGCGCTTCGTGCTGATCGCGCGCAAGAACGTGTTCGACACCGGCGAGCACCCCGTGTTCTACGCCGAAGTATTCAATGACAAGCTCCAGCCCGTCACCGGCGTGCCCGTGAGCGTCGAGGTCTCGCGCGGCGACTCGGCCGGCGTCGATACGCCGTTGCAGCGCGTGGCCATGCACCGTGAGGGCGATCAGGATACCAGGCTTGCGGGGTCGCTCGACCCGCTCCCGGCCGGGCGCTATACCGTGCGCGGTAC
>CAZULB010000112.1:0-10028 GCA_964621155.1 uncultured bacterium
CTCATGCGCGGCGAGTACTACGCGCTGCTGTTGCTGTCCACCGCCGGCATGTTCGTGCTGGTCACCGCGTACGATCTGATGTCGGTTTTCCTCGGCATCGAGCTCATGAGTCTTGCGCTCTACGTCATGATTGGATTTCGCCGGCGCGACTTCCTCGCCAACGAAGCGGCGATGAAATATTTCCTGCTGGGTGCGTTCGCGATCGCGTTCTTCCTCTACGGAATGGCGCTGGTGTACGGACTGTGCGGCACGCTCAACTTCAAGGGCATCGTGCTCTCCGCCATGGATCACGAATACTTCCGGCAAGCGCCGTTCCTGTTCGCGATTGCTCTCATCCTGGTGGGCTTCGTGTTCAAAGTGTCGGCCGTACCCTTCCACATGTGGGTGCCTGACGTGTACCAGGGCGCGCCGTCGCCCGTCACCGGTTTCATGGCGGGCGCGGTGAAGGCGGCGTCATTTGCCGCGTTCCTGCGCCTGTTCTACATGAGCTTCTTCCCGGCGCGTTCGGACTGGGTCGGCATCGTGATGGTGCTCGCCGTGGCTACCATGACCCTGGGGAACATCGTTGCGCTGGTGCAGCGCAACCTCAAGCGCATGCTTGCCTACTCGAGCATCGCCCACGCCGGGTACATCCTCGTGGGCATGGCGGCATTGTCCATTGAAAATACGCGGGCCGCATCCGGCATCATGTTTTACGTGCTCGCCTACGCCTTCATGACCATGGGTGCCTTTGCGCTCGTATGCGCGCTCGAGAATCGCGGCGACTCGCGCGGCCTCGAACTGGAGGATATGGCGGGGCTGGGCCTGCGCCGGCCGATGATCGGCTTCGCGATGGCGGTGTTCATGTTCGCCATGGCCGGCATTCCACCGACCGCCGGGTTCTTCGGCAAGTACTACATCTTCAACGCTGCCATCGAGCGCGGGCTCACGTGGCTTGCGGTGGTGGGTGTGCTCAACAGCGCGCTCTCGCTCTACTATTATCTGCGCGTGGTTGTGTACATGTACTTCCGTCCCGCGTCACCCAATCCGACGCCCGTGTTCGATGATTGGGGTGTGCGCACCGTGCTCATCGTCTCGGTACTGGCAGTGATCTGGCTCGGACTGGGACCCAGCGGTGCCGTACCGGGCATCGAGACCGTGCTCAACTGGACCAGCGACTCCCTCGACCACATCGTGAGCCTGCGGTAACAGCCCGGGGGGCCGCACTCTCGCTTCGTCATTCACGCGGTGCGACGAATCCCGTTCACCCTGCTGCTCGCGCTGACCATTCTTGTCACCACCACCGTGACGGGTACCTTGCTGCGCCCCATCGATGCGGCCGGTCTGGTGAGGTGGGGATTCAGCGCCGAGGACCTCGCGCATGGGCGATGGTTCCATCTCTTTCTCGCCACTTTTCAGATTCTCGACCCGTATCTCGCGCTCTCGATGCTGGCCACCGTGCTGGCACTGGTGGGCGCGTGCGAATATCGGCTGGGTACGGCGCGCACGGTGTTCGTGTACGCGCTTGCGCAGGTGGTTGGCTTCGTCGCCATCATCGCGGTCGCGAAAGCGTTCGCCGCCACTGGAAGCCGGTGGGGGACGCTGCTGGTCTCCGAGCACAATGTTGGTGCCTCGGCCGGCGCGATAGGTGCGATGGGCGCGTGGCTCATGGCGTTTCCGCGGCCGTTGCGCACGTGGAGCATAGCGTTGTGCTCAGCGTTCCTGGTGGCCGCGTTCGGCGGCGACGTGCACCCGTGGGACATCGCGCACGTGGCATCGTTTGCGGCCGGCCTGGGATTGGGGACGATCTATGCGCGTGGCCGGCGCGGTTCCCACGCCGAGCTCAGGTTCAACTTGCACCCCGGCACACGGACGGATCGCCGTGTCGCCCTCTCATGGGCCGGCACCATCGTTGGCCTGTTCTGCCTGCTCGCGCCGCTGGCGCTTGTCGACGGGATGACGATTCCAGAAACGCTCGCGCGCGCCATGCCGCATGCGCTCGACACCATGCGCTGGTTGTTCCTGATCACCGGGGCGACGCTGCTGGCCGGCGCGCCATTCATCCGCCGCGGTCACAAGGACGCGCACATGATCGGGCTGGTGACGGGCGTCGTTTGTTGCGTGACGTTGTGGCAGCCGGGAGCGCCCGGCGTCGAGCACGTGCTTGCCATGATGTTCGTGGGAGGACTGCTGCTGTGGCGCGATGACTTCGCGGCGCCCGCCGCCAGCGCTCCCGCCCCCAGCCGGGCGGCGCTCGCGATGCCGTTGGGCGCGCTGGTGTTTGTGCTCTTCGGATTCGTCGCGCTGCGTGACCATTTCGTTCCGCCCCTCGGAGCCCGCGGCTCCATGAGCGTGGCAATTCTGCGTCTTCAGTTTCTCCCGCAGCCGTTGCCAAACTGGCACTCGCCCGGTGCCCTCTGGTTTTTGAAAGCCCTTCCTTTCATTACCTACGGTTCCGTTCTGCTCGCCATACCGACGTTCATTCGATCGGGAAAACGCGGAAAAAGAGTGATTGCTGCAGGTTCCTGTGGCGGTTCGGACCAACCCGAATAAACTTCCATACAGGAGTAGATGTCTGGAGAAAACATGGCAAGCGAACGTCACATATGGCTGACAGGACCCGTCTATGGGATACCCCCGCTCCTGGTTCCGATCGCGCACTCGCTCCTGCAGGCGCGTGAAGATGCAGCGCGCGCTCTCGCCGGGGTCGATCAGGGAGCTTTGTGGAAAAAACCAAACAACGCAGCATCGGCGGGTTTCCATCTGTTTCACGCCGCGCATGCGCTCGACCGGCTGATGACATACGCGCGCGGTGAGTCACTCCAGGAAGCTCAGCGCCGCGCCATTGCACTCGAGCGTTCACCCGACCTCGATGTCGACGGTGATTTTCTGCTGGAGCTGCTCGATCTCACCATCGACCGCGCACTCTTGCAGTTGCGCTGTACGTCGGAGAGTTCACTGCTCAAGAGCCGCACGGTGGGAAGCGCGCGCCTCCCGTCCAACGTGCTGGGTTTGCTGTACCATGCGTCCGAGCACACAACCAGGCATGTCGGTCAGTTGATCACCACGCTCAAAGTGGTGCAGCAGCCGGTTTCGGCCGCGTTGTAAGCCTCGCCTTCGCCCCTTCGCGCGCAGCTTGAGGTCGGATCGGCCGCTGGAGTAGGCTCGCCCTGCCCGGCATGCGACCCCTAGCCTGCATACTCTCTGGTTTGCTGCTTGTGTCCGCACCAGGCCCTCCCCGGACCTCACCCCACGCACCGAAAACCGCTGCCGAAGTCACCGGCGACTCGCTCTATGACGCGGGAGCCATCGACTCGCTTCTGACGTACTCCAACCGATTGATCGTGCGCGCCAGCGCGCAGCGCGACTCGGTCGTCCTGGGACGCATGACCTATTTCCGAGGACGCGCCCGGCTTGCACTTCGTGACGCGCGCGCCGCGGAGGATTTTGATCGTGCTCTGGAGATCGCCGTCGCCGTGGGAGATTCGGCCGGGCAGATGCAGGCCCTCGGGCTGCAGGGGTTCGTAGCCGTGAATCAGGGGCGTTTCGAGGAATCGATACGTCTGAACCGGGAGCGCAATGCGCTCGCCCGTGCGCTGGGGCGGCGGGGGAGCGAAGGCTGGGGATACCTGCTCATCGGCTACGCGCAGCTCAATCGCGATAGTCTCATGCAGGCGAGTGCCGCTTATCAGGAAGCGTGGCGTGCCTTCGGCGACGCCAACCGGCCCCGCGATCAGCTTACCGCCTCGATCGGGCTCGGTCGCACGCTCTACCACATGGGGCGCTACCACGACGCGCGCACCAGCTATCAGCGCGCGTGGCTCACAGCGCGTGAGCTCGGCGATCGCAACCAGGAAAGCGACGCCATCAACAATCTCGGCGCCATCGAAATGGAACGCGGCAGCGTCTCCATGGCGGCGCAGTATTTTCAGCGCGCGTACGAGATCAAACGCGATCTGCGCACCTTCGACATTTCCGCCAGCGCGGCCAACGTGGCGAACGTCGACCGGATGATCGGGCGTTATGCGCACGCGGAGTCAACGCTGGCCGAGGCGTTGGCGCTGCAGGGCAACGGCATGCTGGATGTCCTGGTTACGCTGGATATCGGACGCCTGCGGCTTGCGCAGGGCAGGTACGCGTCCGCCGCCCGTTCTTTTCGCGAGGTGCTCGCGCGCGGCGCGCGGGTGTCCATCCACCATCGGCGGGAAGCCACCGCGTTGCTCGCCGAAGCGCTGCTGGCGTCGGACAGCGTCTCTGCGGCCATTTCCGTCATCGATGCCGAGACCAGACGGATAGCCCGCGATCCGCCGTCGGCGGCACGGGCCCGCGCCTGGCTGGTTTGCGCGCGGGCACACCGTCTGGGCGGCGACCCCGTCCAGGCGCGCGCGGCCGCCTTGAGTTCGTGGAATGACGTCGCAGCGCGCAACGATTCCAGCTTCATGGTGACGGTCGCGTCGGAACTGAGCCTGTGCGAGCGCGCGGCCGCGCGCGAGCCCGAGGCGTGGGCATGGCTCGAGCGCGGGCGAGCGATGTTCGAAGTGTCGCGCGGTGAAGGCGAGTTCCAGTGGCGCGAAGCCCGACGCGCGGTTCTGGCCGGCGCGTTGCTCGAGAGCGGTGACCTGCTGTGCGCGTACCCGCCGGACGCCAGCGAAGAAACCAGGATGCGGGCGATGTTTGATTTTCTGCAGCAGGTGCAGTCGCGCACACTGCTCGAGCGCGTCACCGATCCGCGGCGCTTTGACGACGCTGATCCAGCGCTCGCCGAACCACCCACCTCGCGCGAGTTGCAGGAGCATGTGCTGCGTCCGCGTGAGTGTTTCTTTCGTGCCGGTGTGGTGCGGGGGCGGGTTTATGTGTTCGCCGTCTCGCGCGACGAGTTTCGTGCCGCGGTAATCAACGACACCGACGGTTCCCTCGAACGTCGCGCGCTCAATTACGCGCGATTGTGCGCGCGGCCGCCGGCGACCGCGCTGCCGGCCGGTGCGGACGACGCCGCCCGGGCGCTGGGCCGGATTCTCTTCGGCGCGACGGCGGAGACCGTGCGTGATTCGGAAAAGGTCTACGCAGCGCTCGACGGGTTTTTGGCCGGGTTTCCTCTGGAAATGCTCGTATGCCCCGGCGAGAGTGAGCCGCTGGGCGTAACGCATGAGACGGTGCGAATCCCGTCAGCAGCTTTTCTTGCGTTCCTGCGCGCGCGCGCGCGCCCGCCGCTCAACTCCTCGGTTCTGGCCATTGCTGCGGGCACGCCCGCCCTAGCCGGCGCGCGCAAGGAAGTGGATCACCTGGAGTCGCGCTACGATGCAACCCGCATGCTCACTCCCGCGCGTAACGAGTTTCTGGCCGCGCTCTCCGGGTACGACGTCGTGCACATCGCGTCGCATGTGCACGTCGACGGCGAACGTCCCTGGAATTCTGGAGTCCTGATCGGCAGGAGTGCAGCGCCCGCTGCGATGACAGCGCGTGATCCCGCTCAGGCCGAGCCGCTGTTGCTCTCCGCCGCGGAGTCGGAGCAGGTGGCCGCGCACCTTCCTGTGGATTCATTTGTTCGCGCGTCCGAGATCACCAATCGGCGCACGAGCGCGCGCCTGGTGGTGCTCTCGGCGTGCGAGTCCGCGCTCGGCCGCTCCACCATGGCGGAAGGCGTGCTGGGCATCGCGTCCTCTTTCATGATCGCGGGGAGCCGGGGGGTGGTGGCCAGCCTGTGGCGGGTCGACGATCGCACCACCGCCGAGCTCATGGAACGCTTTTACCGTCACCTCGCCGCAGGGAAGACGGTTGCTGCGGCCCTGCGTAGCGCGCGTCTGGAAATCAGCCGGAAAAAGCCGGCACCTTTCTTCTGGGCCGGCTTCGTGGTAATCGGCGATGGCGACCTCACCGTGCCTCTCCCACGCCGCCAGCCCGTGCCGGCGGGAGGCCTGGCCATCGGCCTAATCGTTTTAACCGTTGTATCTTTGGCCGTTTGGCGGCGGCGCCAGGCGCGGGTTAGAATCGCCCCGTGATTTTCACTCCTGCTGAGTGTCGTACCAATGAGTGACGCAGCCAGCATCCCCGACCGGGATCTGCTCGACCGTGCCCGCCTCCACGCCGGCACGTCTATCGGGCGCGCAGCGGCCGGTGAGCTTCTGCTTCGCTACCGTCGCGCCGTCTACCTCTGGTGTTTCCGATACGTGCGGGAGCACGAGCGCGCCCTCGACATGGCGCAGGACGTTTTGCTCAGCGCGTACCAGCGCATGGGCGAGTTCGAAGGCCGCTCGGCGTTTTCGTCGTGGTTGTTCGTGATCGCACGCAACCGCTGTTTCAACGAGATGCGCAATGACGCGCGGCGCGACGATGTCGACATGGAAACGTTCGAGAGCGATGAGGTGTCGATCGAGGAACGACTGGAAGCGGAGATCCAGGGCCAGCGCCTGACGGAGGCCGCGGCGCGGGTGCTGGATGCGACCGAGCAGAGCGCCATCTGGCTCCGCTACTCGGAGCGCATGCCGGTGGACGAGATCACGTCCATCTTGAAGTTGGACCAGAAGACCGGCGCACGAGCGGTGCTGCAACGCGCAAAACGGAAGCTCAGGTCGGCACTGGAGGAGGCCTGATACCCGCGTTCGCGGGGAGGAGTGTCATCATGCATGAATGCATTCCCGTAGATCAGATGGGAACGCTGAAGCAACTGGGCGCCGACGACCCCCGCCGCCGCCACGCGACGACGTGTCCGCGTTGCAGTTCGCTGCTGTTTGCATTCGAAGCGTTCGTGGAAGCCGGCGCCGTGGACGGAGCCAATCCGGTCGCCGCCGAGGCGGAGCTGGCGCGCTTCATCGCGACCAGCGTTGCCGGGAAGCAAGCCGACTCGATTTCGGGCGGGCCGCGGCGCGGGCGGGGCCGTTGGTTCGACGCGTCGCTTCTGCGCTATGCCGCCGCCGCCGCCGCCGTGGTGCTCCTCGCGGTGGTGGTGGCGCGCTGGCAGCCGTGGCAGTCGAAGGAGATCGTCTACCGTGGCGAGGCATCGGCCCGGTTCACCGGCCTGCGCGCGACGGCTACCGGCGAGGGGACATTCGCCCTTCACTGGGACGCGGTGAAAAGCGCCGACGCGTATCGCGTCACCATCCTGTCCGAAGACCTGTCCGAAATCACGCGTCTGGCACCGGGTGCATCTCTCAGCGCGCGCGCTGATCTGCGCGGGGCAGCGGGAACGCCATATTACTGGCAGGTGACCGCGCTTCTCGAAGGCTCCGAGCTTCTCACCTCGGATCCGCAGCGACTTCCGTAGCGTTCGCAAGGCCGCTGCCCGCTACGACCTGGTTTTCTTCTGCTGATGCTTCTTGCGCCAGATGTGCGGCGGTTCGAAGGCGGGTCGGGGACCCGCATCGGCCGCGCGGATGATGCGGTCGGCAAGATCGGGGAAACCGTTGTCTCCAAAGTGGCGCACATTCTCATACGCAAGTCCGTAGCCGAGCAGCTTCACTCCCAGTAATTCTCCATCCACGAAAACGTGCGCGAGACGTCGTTTGTAGATGTCGCGTCCATCGTACGCAACCTCGACCACGCGCGCGCGCGAAATGATGGCACGCGTGGAGTCGGCTGCCGCGCGGCCGAACGGCTGATCTTCATGAATACCGACGCCGGGGTCGGCGATCTCCGGTGTGTCGATGCCGAGAACCCGAATGGGTGTTTTCTTCACCAGGAAGGTGTCGCCATCATCGAACTTGATGTCGCGAACATGGATCACCACGGCGCCGGGGTAGGACGGCCTGTGCGAGCCGGCTTCACCCTGCGAGCACGATAGCGCACCCGCGAGTGCGAAAATAAAAATCACGATCTGAAATTGTTCGCGCCCGCGCATCGCCGTATCTTCCTCGATGACGAGGGCAGTTGCAACGGCCCTGATCGCTATTTCCGATCTCTTCGTCTTTTTGCTATACTCGGCCCCGCATGTACTCGGCCCGTAGCCAGGAGTAGAACATGCGTAATGACATCACCGTTCGCATCGCCGGCGAGGGTGGCGAGGGCGTAATCAGTACCGCGGAGATCTTGACCCGCGCCGCGGTGGACTCCGGCCTCGACGTCTTCACCTTCCGTTCCTATCCCGCTGAAATCAAAGGCGGACTTGCCATGATGCAGGTCCGCATGAGCACCGAAACGCTCACTTCCATCGGTCGCGACGCCGACGTCCTGATGGCGTTCAATCAGGAGGCCATCGACGTCTGGGGCGATCGCATGAGCCCGGGCGGGGTCCTTCTGTATGACCCGCGGCACGCCACCGTGCCGCCGGAATATCCTTTCGCGCACATGCAGGTTCCGCTGCATGAAACCGCAATGAAGGAAACCGGCGCTCGCATCGCCAAGAACATCATCGCGCTGGCCTCCATGGTGAAAGTGCTCGACATGGACCCGCGTTTCGCGCGCGACCTTGTCGTCAAACAGTTCAAACGCAAGGGCGAGGAAGTCGTTGCCACCAACCTGAAGGCATTCGACGCCGGGCTCGGCGCGCTCAACGGCGATGAGCGCCTGCAGAACATGAAGCTGGCGCGGCCCGCGTCGGCGACACGACAGGCCGGACGCGTCATTCTCTCCGGCAATCAAACCTTGAGCATGGGAGCGCTGGCAGGCGGTTGTCGATTCGTTGCCGGTTATCCGATCACGCCCGCCACGCAGGTGCTCGAGTTCATGATGAAGCATCTGCCTGCGTTCGGCGGCAACGTAATCCAGGCCGAGGACGAGATAGCGGCTATCGCCGCGTGTCTCGGCGCATCGTACGCAGGCGTCAAGTCGATGACGGCGACGTCGGGACCGGGACTCTGCCTCATGAGTGAACTCATCGGGATGGCGTCCATGTCGGAGATCCCCGTTGTGATTGCCGATGTGATGCGCAGCGGCCCCGGCACCGGCATGCCCACCAAGACGGAGCAGGCCGACCTCATGTACGCAATCCACGGTAGCGCCGGAGAATCGCCGCGTATCGTGCTCGCGGCCACAAGCGTGGAGGATTGTTACTACCAGGCGATTCGCGCCTTCAATCTCGCCGAGCGCTATCAGTCACCGGTAATTCTCCTTTCCGACCAGTCGATGGGGTACCGCACCAAGACCATGGACCGGCCACGCACGGACAATATTCACATCGACAATCGCGTGCATCCGGATCCCTCTGCTCTCGAGGACTACAAGCGCTTCGCAGACACTGAGAATGGCGTATCGCCGACGATGGTGCCCGGCATGCCGGGTGCGAGCTACGTCACAAGCGGACTCGAGCACGACGAATGGGGCCGCGCCAACTACACTCCGGAGAATCGTGCGCGCATGACGGCAAAACGCTTCCGCAAGATGGAGACGCTGGCGCGCGAGCTCGAGACGGAAGGCGACGGAGTCTTCGACGCCCCGAGGGATGCGGAGATCGGTGTCATCGGCTGGGGCTCGACGGAGGGGACGATTCGCGAAGTAGTGGAGAGGTTGCGCGCCGAGGGAATGCCGGTGGCGCACTATCACCCGCGCGTGTTGCATCCGCTTCCGGTCAACACGGTGAAGAAGTTCATCGAGCCGATGAAGAAAGTCATCGTGCTCGAGGAAAACTACACCGGGCAGTTCGCGCAGCACTTGCGCGCCAACGTTGCTTTCAACGGCACCGAGGTGGTGCGCGTCAATCAGTGTTCGGGGCTTCCATTCACCCCGGATGAAGTGAAGGCCGCGATCGCGCACGAAGCGTGAATGCGCCACGAGGAGTCACACGCCATGTCCGACGAAACCACGCTGCTCAAGCCCAAAGACTACAAAGCCGATGTCGAGCCCATCTGGTGTCCGGGTTGTGGTGATTTCGGCGATCTCGCCGCGTTCACGCAGGCCCTTGCCGCCATGCAGCTCAAGACCAGCGACATCTGCATCGTGTCGGGCATCGGCTGTTCGGGCCGTTTTTCACACTTCATCAAGAGCTACGCCTACCACACCGCCCACGGGCGCGCGATTCCGACCGCCATCGGTGTGAAGACAGCGAATCCGAAGCTCAAGGTGTTCGTGGTGGGTGGCGACGGCGATGGTCTGTCAATCGGGGGCGGTCACCTGCCGCA
>CAZULB010000113.1:0-9999 GCA_964621155.1 uncultured bacterium
CGCCGGACTGACCGCACGCGGCGCGGGCGCAGGTATGTTTACTGTTGCCTGTACATAAGGCACCGGCTCGGGCGCACGCGGCGACGCCGGAGCCACGGCCGGCGCGGCCGGAGCAGGCGCAGCCGCGCGCGGGGAGGGGCTGTCCATCTCCCGCAGCATTGAATCCAGATCGAAGTCCGCGTCGGCGGTGGCGGTCGGCGCCGGGGCCGACGGCGCGGCCGGCGCAATCGGTGACGCGCTGGGCCGCACGGAGGGGACCGTTCCCGGCTCTGCGGCCAGATCGCCGCGCTCGAGACGTTCCTTCAAGACGCGGTACACCAGGGTCGCGATGGCGTGGAAAGTTTCGTACACGCCCTTGCCCTGCGTCCCGATCGCTTCGTGCGCGGGGACACGCAGCGGATTGAGGCGCGCGTCGAGGTCGGACACCGCCATGGCGTCCGCGACGTCACGCTTGTTGTACTGAATCACCCACGGGATCTCGTCGAGGCTCATGCCGTGCTCGTTCAGATTCTGTTCGAGGTTGCGCAGGCTCTCGAGATTCTCGTCGAGCTTGGAGCGTGATGAATCCGCCACGAACACGACCGCGTCGACGCCTTTCAGCACCAGCTTGCGGGTCGCGTTGTAGTAGACCTGGCCGGGAACCGTGTAGAGCAGGAATCGCGTGCGGTAGCCGTTGATCTCGCCCAGTTCGAGCGGAAGAAAGTCGAAGAAGAGCGTGCGGTCGGTCTGCGTCTTCATCGAAACCATCTTGCCGCGCGAGCCTTCAGGCGTGCGGTCGTGGATGAATTCGAGATTGGTCGTCTTGCCGGAGAGTCCCGGACCGTAATAGACGATCTTCGCGTTGACTTCCCCGCCGGTGTAATTCAGCACGACCATGACGCGTGTCCCTTCATCTCTCGCAATGCAATTCAGCGCTGGAAAAAGTTCCTACCGGAGCGGCCGACCGGATCGTGCTCTTGCTGCAGTCAGGCCAGGGTGAGATAAGCTCAAGCGCCCCCGGAGACCGCCCCGGCAAGCGGCGAAGGGCAAGTAACATGCCAAGCATGGCGCCGGTATAACGCTACAACCTCTTGCGCCACAGGCACTAGCGGCGCTCGCGGCACTCGCGGGAGGCGCGCGAAGCAACCAGGCGCAGCATTCTGCGCTTCGACGTGCAAAACCGCGACAGCACGCGCCAACGAAGCTGGACCAGTTTTTCATGAGCCTATAGGATGCGCGTCTACCATGCGCCGCGAGTCAACCCTCCATCTGTTCGGGTCCGTGCAGTTGTTCGCCCTGCTCGGAGACCGGCTCAAGCAGTTCACGCTTGTCGGCATGCTGGGCATGCTGGTTCCCGGCTCGAGCTTCGAACTGCTGAAGCTCACCCTCTTTTCGCAGGTGCCGATTCTGATCTTCACGCCTCTGGTGGGTTCGCTCATCGACCGCTGGAACAAGCCTGCGGCGATCGTCGGCGCGTGTGTCATTCGCGCGGTGCTCGTCATGTGCATTCCGTTTTTCTACGACAGCACACATACCATCTACGCGTTCTATATTGCCGCGTTCGTCACCTCCATCTTCGACCTGGTGTTTGCACCCGCGCGCTCGGCGCTCCTCCCGGAAGTCGTGCCCGCCGAGCGCCTGCTCGGCGTGAACGCGCTGTTCTGGACGCTGGGCATCATCGGCACGCTGCTGGGCTTCGTGGGCGGGGGCTGGATCTTCGACTACTTCTCGTGGCACAGCAGCTTCTTCGCGACCGCCGTCGTCTATGCCGGCGCCGCCATTCTCATGCTGCCGCTGGTGATCACGCACCGTCCCCCAACCCAGGTGACACCGCTGCCGCGCGATCCGCGCCACGGCGTGACGGTGCTGGCGCGCTCGGCGCGCGACGCCATCGCGCTCCTGCGCCAGAGCCGTGAGCTGCGCGCGAGTCTCTCCACCCAGGCCGGTCTGTTTGCGGTTGGCGGCGTGATGAGCGTGATCGGCATATCGCGCGTGCACGAGGTGGTGCAGTCGGGGCGCGCTCTCTTCCTCTCCGAAGTCGGCTCCGCGCTCATTCTCGGCCTCATCCTCGGGGCGTTGCTCGCCGGCTGGTTCCGTGAGCGCACACTTCCCGAACGTACCGTATCGGTCGGAGCACTTCTCGCCGGTGTGGCAATTGCCGGAATGGGACGCGCGTTTTCACCCCTTCCCATGTGCATCTGGGCGTGCGTGCTCGGCATTTCCATCTCACCGGTATTCATCGTGACCGAAACCCTCATGCAGAGCGCCAGCCCGCGCCAGTTCACGGGACGCGTATTTGCGGCGCGCGAGGCACTTATCAAGGCGGCCTTTATTGCCGCCGCCGCGCTGGCAACCCTGATCAACCTCTTCGTTTCCAAGGGCGCCATCCTGGTGGCGTTGGGCCTGTTTCTTGCTTTGTTGGGGGTCATTCTGGAACGCACTCAGTGGCTCAGACTGGAGAAACGATGAAGAAGCCAAACACCTCGACGGGCGTCACCGAAAAGATGATGAAGGAGATGTTCGCCCGTCTGTTGAACATCGAAGTGAGCCCCGCCGTCATGGAAAAACTCGTGCCCGTCATCGACGGTGTCAGCGAGAAGATCGACGGCCAGATGAATCTCGACACCGTGCAGGGACAGAACACGTTTCGCGCGCTGATCTGTAGCATGATCGCGCACGGCTGGGGTCTGGGCATGCACCCCGACAACAATCCCAACGTGAACCTGGACGGCAAGACGCTGGAAGCAAAAGTATGCAAGGACATCCTGGTCCCCATGGAGACCATGAAGTCGATCCGCTACGTCAAGAAGGACCAGTACGGCCGCGTCCGCAAGGCGCTCTTCGAGCCGGATCAGAACGCGCGCATCTGGGGATCAATCGACGAAATGCTGGAGAAGCTCGCGAAGGAAAAGTGGCAGGAGTAACCGGTCGGCGCTAGCTTGCCGGTTCGTGACCATTGTTGGCGCCGTTCGCGGCGCCATTTCTTTTTTCCAGCTCGACCACGCGTCCGTTTTCCTTGTACTCCACAGAATCCATGATGTTGCGCATCAGATAGACGCCGCGCCCCGACGGTCGCAACAGGGCCTCACCCTGCGTCGGATCCACCACGCGCGCGACATCGAAGCCGGCCCCCTCGTCGCGCACTCGAATGCGGAACCGGTTGGGGCTCACGTACAACTGGATGTTCACCTTCTTGTCGGCGTCGGAACGGTTGCCGTGAATGATGGCATTGGTGATCGCCTCATCACAGGCGAGGGGAATATTGACGCGCGTGTCCTGGGGTGGAAATCCGAATTCCTTGAGCAGGTTTGAAATCTGGTAGTTCACTCCGATCACGTAGGACAGGTCGCTGGGAATCAGAAAATCCATGCGCACGGTGGAACGGCGCATGAGGTCGGGGTGACGCTTGAAGTTGGGAACGTTGGGCAGCGCCGACGCTATTTCGCGCGCCAGATTGATGCGACTGAACGGCGGCAGGAGGATGGCCTGCACCCCGATGGAATTGAGGCGCAGCGATGTCTGCTGGTCGCAGCCCTCGAGGAGCGCCATGATCACAAGCTGGGGAAAATTGAGGCGCAGCTGGCGCAGCGCGTGGATGTCGATGTCGGCGCCGCGGTGCTCGGCAAGCAACACAAACGCCAGCTGGATGCGCTCGAGCTGGGCCAGTGACTGCGACAGGGCTTCGAGATTGGAAAAACGCGCAGCGCCTACTGGAGCGTCGGCGCACTCGCGCAGGACGCGATCGAGGAACGCAGCGTCACTCGCAACAATGAAGACGGCTCGTCCACCCCGCACCGGAGGCGATGCGGCGGGAGTGGAGGGCGTCTGATCAGAAAACCTGTTGGCCATTGGCCAGAATCTCGTTCAGTGCTTCCTTGAAGTAGTTGGTCGAATGCGCCGCCTCCGGCCCGACCTTTTCCTTGTACAGCTCCCACGACTTCTTGATCTCTTCGCCGAGCGAAGTCATCAGAGTTCCGTCGCGGAGTGCAGCGTCGCGTCTCTCGCGGTTGTACCACAAAATGTCCGAAACGAGAACTCTTGCCAGGCGTCTGGCGCGATCTTCCGCCGATTTTCCGCCGCGCGCGCTGCCGCGACCGGCCGGTGCCGCCGCCGGAGCGGTGACTTCTTCGACCTCGGGCGCCGGGGCGGGAGCGGGCGCAACTGCGACGGGTTCGGGTTCGGACATGGCCACGGGTTCCGCCACCATGGCAGACGCCGCCGCCGTCTCGAACGCGGGCGCCGTCGCCTGCATCAACACCGGCTCCGGTGCCGGACGCAGCGACTCCACCGCCGGTGCCGCGGCTTCAACGACCGACACCGATACCGGGGTCACGTCGACCGCTGCGCGTTCGGCCTTCCCCGTCAACATGAACACGGCGCGGCATTTCGGACAGCGCACCTTGAGCGGATTGACCGGGACTTTGTCCTCGGCGAGGAAGTATTTCGACGAGCAGCTTTGACACTGGATGATCATGCTTCATCACTCCGTTACAGGCTCGCTTGCCCCCGGCCGCGTTCGGTTCGCGCCCGACAAGAACCATGGAGAACAAAGCAACTATCACGCCACTACCGTTCCGTTCGCGCCCTACGGCCACAGCACTGCGGGAATAAAATTCCGCCCCGCAACCTTCCGGCGCACGGGGCGGAACGTGTGGAAATCCAATTCGAATCCTATGCGATCAGTACTGCTCCCAGCAGAAGCCCGCGTGGAACCCCCAGTACGAGAGCTGCGCGTCGCCGCCGCTCAGGTTCTCGCCCGTGAGTGCGAGGTTGTAGCGCGCGTTGATGACGAACGCCGACCCGCGATCGATGGGGAGAATGAAGCCGACTTCCGGCGCGACACCCCACTCCCAGGTGTCATCCTCGATCTCCGCAAGGCCCACCCGCAGGGTCTGGATCAGCACGAAGCCGCCCGCGTTGACGCCGATGTAGGGCTGGCGCCCGCCGGTAGTGCCAAAATAGCGATGCAGTCCGAGCATGACCGGAAATGAGTTGATGTAGCGGTCCTGTGATCCGGTAATGGTCGCGCTCCCGACGTTGATCGAACCCTCGCGGCGTTCGTGGAAGACTTCCCACGCCCCCAGAATGCCGACCGTGGTCCTGGGTTTGAATTCCTTGCGGAACTCGAGGCCGAAGCCGCGGAAGGAGGGTTCATCGACGAACTTCTTGGTATCGCCGTCAGGAACCGAAACGTTCCAGGTTGCCATGCCGAACCAGTCCTGCGCCCGCGCCGCCGTGTGTGCGCACACAACGACGAGAAGCGCCAATGCGAGGGTGCGAATCGCCTTCATGTGTCGCATCACTTCCCTTCTCCGAGATACCTGGACTGCTCGAACGCCTGGTCGATGCCGCTCGCAATGCGTTTGGCGTTGGTCGACTTGTCGACGAGACCGTTGCACGCCGCAATCCAGATTGGCGGCGCGGGCTTGTCGTCGGTGGTGGTCCTGGTCGGATCCATCATCAGGATGAACAGCGTTCCGATCGAGTACTCGTAGGTCACGCCGTAGCCCGGGTAGTAGGGGTACCAGCCCCAGGCCGGTGGGTAGTAGCCGTACCAGTAGCTCCACCAACCGCCGTAGTACGCATAACCCGTGTAATCACGAACGTTCACCGCGGGTAGAATGTGCACGTTGGCGTCGTCGGGATCGCCTACGCGCGTGTACCCGAGTTTCGCCATATTGTCGGCGATATCGTCCAGGATGTCGTCGTCGTAGGCGCGGCTGATGTCGTCCCTCTCACCTTCGGGCACGATGTGCAGCACGGTGTCGGGCATGGCGTACGTGCTGTCGGACTTGAAGTCCGCGTTCTTGTCGAACACGGTCACGATGGTATCAGTCTCACTGACCGTGAGCTCGTCGCCCGGATAGCATGAAATGAAGATGACGGCGGTCACAAGAACGAGTGCTCCGCCGAGCACGAAGTAACGTCTGATCATGATTTCCTCCCGAACGGCGCCGGGCCGCCCGGAAGTACGTTACGGGATGGGCGCCGAAATCAGCAAGCGCAAACGCGTTATGTGCGGCTGGCACTGCGCCCGTCGGTAATTCCGCGGAAAAGCCCGAGCGATGGAATGTCTCGTTTGGTGGTGGCGGACTCGAGATCGAGCAACGCCACCTTGCGCCACCTTCCACCGCCGTAGCCGCCGGTTTCGCCGGTCTTGCGCACCACACGATGGCACGGGATCACGATGGCGATACGATTGGCGCCGTTCGCGGTGCCCACCGCGCGCACCGCGCCCGGCACGCCGACACGCGCGGCGAGTGCCTCGTACGTCCACGTCTCTCCATACGGAATGGTCCGCAGCGCCGCCCACACGCCCTCCTGAAACGCGGTGCCGGGAGCATCGAGCGGAAGGTCGAACGCGAGGCGTTTGCCCGCGAAGTATTCCGTCATCTGCACGCGCAGTGCATCCAGCACGCCGTTGCGCCCCGGAACCACGGCGGCGTCGAAGCGCCGCCTTACCTGCTCGATCTGCTTCTCGAGCATGCGGCGCGACGCAAATTCGACCAGGCACACGGCATCGTCGGTAGCGCCATAGATCATGGGACCCAGCGGCGTCTCTTCCAGGCTCACGCGCACGCAGCGTGACAGATCCGCGCGCCCGGGTGGCGCGCCGAACAACTTCGAGAAGGCGTCGCGAAAGCCACTGTGCGATTCGAAGCCGTGGTCGTAGATGGTGTCGTCGATGCGTCCGCCGCGCCGCAGCGCGGACAATGCGCTTCCCAGGCGGCGCCCGCGACAGTAGGCCTGGAACGTCATCCCGAAACGATCCTGAAAGTAGCGCCGCACGCGCGCCGGCTCGATGCCCATGGCGCGAATCTCGGCGTCGGGAATGCGTTCACCCGGATTTTCGTCGACGCGCGCGATCAGGCTCTCGATCCATTCGGGCGCGGTGCCGGAGACGTGCAGGGGACGGCAGCGCTTGCAGGGACGGTAACCGGCGAATATGGCGTCCTCGGCGCGCGCGTAGAATTCCACATTCTCGGGGCGCGAGGCCCGCGACGGGCACGAGGGGCGGCAGAAAATCCCGGTCGTGCGCACGGCGATATAGAACACCCCGTCGTACGACTTGTCGCGCGCTGCGCGCGCCTTTTCCATTTCCGACAATGAGGGCAGACGTTTGATCGATTGCATGAGGTCCTCCCGAATGGTGCCGGGATGAACGTAGCCGCGACGATACTGGATCGCCACCGCAGAATGGACACCGAATCCGCTTTTTTCCAGCCGTACCGACAAACATGTCGGTCCGCCCGGACAGGTGTCAGGAAATTGTCGTGGTGCCCGCCGCATCGCCCAGGATGGCGCGCAGGTGGGCGCGGCAGCGCGCACCGTCGGAGCCCGCCAGCACCGCGTCTTTCTCCAGCAGGGCTTTGACGGCCTCGTTGGCGCGCTCCACCAGCGCGCGGTCGTGCAGTGGGTTCGCGACTTTGAAGGCGGGGACGCCGTGCTGGCGCGTCCCGAGAAACTCGCCAGGGCCGCGCAGGCGCAGATCCTCTTCGGCGATGCGAAACCCGTCGGCTTCGCGCACGAGCACCTCGAGCCGCTCGGTCGCCTCCGGCGTGGCGCCGTCCCCCGCCAGGAGGAAACAGAATCCCTCCAGCCCCCCGCGCCCCACCCGTCCCCGCAGCTGGTGCAGCTGGGAAAGTCCGAAGCGATCGGCCTGGTGGATGGCCATGATGGTGGCCTGTGGAACGTGCACGCCCACCTCCACCACGGTGGTGGCGATCAGCACGCGCACCACTCCGGCGCGAAACGCGGCCATGACCTCGTCCTTCTCCGCCATGCTCATGCGTCCGTGCAGCATGGCCATCGGCACGCCCCTGAGCGCACCGCGCGATAGCTCCTCGTGCGCGCTCTCCACCGTTTCTACTTCCTGCTTCTCGGTGTCTTCGATCAGCGGATACAGCAGGTACGCCTGCTCGCCCTGGGCCTGCCGGTCCTTGATGTACTGGTACATCGCGTCACGCTTCTCGGGCGGCACCACGCGCGTCTTGATGGGAGCGCGGCCGGGCGGCATCTCGTCGATCACGGAGAGATCGAGGTCCGCCCACGCGGTGAGCGCCAGCGTGCGCGGGATTGGCGTCGCCGTCATGACGAGCATGTGCGGGTTCCCCTCCACCAGCGCGGCGCGCTGGCGCACGCCGAAGCGGTGCTGTTCGTCGATCACGGCGACGGCTACGTGCTTGAACTTCACTTCGGACTGGATCAAGGCGTGCGTGCCCACGACGACCTGGATGGTGCCGTCACGAAGCCCGGCGTGGACCCCCTTCTTGTCGGCCGGCTTGAGCGAACCGATGAGGAGCGACATGCGAACGCCCAGGCGCTCCATGTGCGGCACCAGAGTTCGGAAGTGCTGCACGGCCAGTATTTCGGTGGGCACCATCATCACACCCTGATATCCCGCTTCCACCGCGGCCAGCAGTGTCGCGCCGGCAACCAGCGTCTTGCCCGAGCCCACATCGCCCTGGAGGAGCCGGTTCATGGCCCGGTCGCGCGCGAGGTCGTCGTGAATCTCCGCGAGCACTTTTTCCTGTGCGCGTGTGAGCGGGAACGGAAGCCCCTGCAGGAATTTTTGCTCCAGATCGAACGCGGCGCCAACGCGGTAACGCACTTTTTTCGCGAGACGCTCGCGTCGCGAGAGGGAGAGTGCCAGCTGCATGTAGAACAGCTCTTCGAGCTTCATGCGCGCGAGCGCCGCGTTGAACTCGGCCTCGTCATTGGGAAAGTGCATGGCGCGGAGTGCCGTGCCGCGCGCAGGAGTTTGCGCCGTGAGCAGTGACGACGGCAGGGTTTCGGGCACAGCACCGGCATACATCTCGAGCGTGCGCGCGATCACGCCGCGCAGGTAACGCTGGCTCACCCCGCTCGTCAACCGGTAGACGGGAACGATGCGCGCCGCCGCTTTCCCACCCTCGTCATCCTCGGCGGTGAATTCATACTCGGGATTCATCACCTGACGTTGGCCGCGGTAGAACCCGACGCGACCGCTCACAATCAACTCGCGGCCCGCCTTCAGGCTCTTGCCGATGTAGGGCTGGTTGAACCACACCACCTGGACAATGCCGGTATCGTCGCCGATGGCCGCCGACACCATAGCCCGGCGCCGGAACGGCGCGCGCTGGGTCACATTCAGCACACGTCCCACAAAGGTGGCCTCGGTGCCGGGCATGAGCGAAGCGATGGAGGACAACTGCCTCCGGTCATAATAGGTTCGGGGGAAATGGGTTAGGAGGTCATTGACGTTCTCGATTCCGAGCCGGCGGAGGTCGACGGCACGCGCCGGGCCGACCCCTTTCAGGTACTGGCAAAGGTCTTCCAGGGACTTCTTCCCGGTCCCGTTTCCGGTCATGGTCGCTGCCGCCCTGCTCACGTCCAACTCCTTGCGTAACAACGCGTCATTTGGTACTGTAGTGCAACTTTTCGAGAGGGTCTATAACGGAGGTACATGGTAATGAGCCGTCGATGCTCGATATGCGACAAAGGCCCCATGGTGGGCAATCGCGTGAGCCACGCACATAATCTGACCAAGAGGCGCTGGCTGCCCAATCTACAGAAGATCAAGATCGAACAGGCGGGGAAGGTAAAGGCGGCGTACGTGTGCGCGTCCTGCATCCGGACCGGCAAGGTTCGCAAGGTCGTGTAACTTATACTTGCGGCGTTTGGGCACGCCTCGGCGCAGCAGGTTGGTTTGCAGCAGACTTCAAGCAGCGGCTCGTTCCGACGGAACGGGCCGTTGTTTCTTTGGAGGGGGGGGCAGCCCCACCGGCCGGACAAACAAATTTGCACTTCTCACGCTCGGCCCGTTGACACCGGCGAAAACCTGAATAGACTCTTCGCCAAAGGGATTCTCGCGACATCGTCGCCCGTTAGTTCTGGGACAAAGTTTCCTCTTCCTGTATCCCGTTCCAAGAAGTTGCGGCGAGCGTGTCACCGGGAAGCCCTTTTTTTATATAGCTGCGCGTCGGCAAGCCTCCGCGCAGCACACCCTCCAAGCCTCCGCGCAGCACACCCTCCAAGCCT
>CAZULB010000114.1:0-9980 GCA_964621155.1 uncultured bacterium
GTGCGGAGATGAGGAAGCCGCCGACAATGGCGGTAAAGAGGCCCTGCTCCGGCTTTACGCCCGAAGCGATGGCAAACGCGAGCGCGAGTGGAAGCGCGAGCACGCCGACGATGAGGCCCGCGCCGAGGTCGCGCGTGAACAGGCTGCGCGTGTAACCCTCGCGCAGCACCGTAATAAGCTTGGGTTCGATCCGGGTTTCGACGCCGCTCAGGGCTGCTTCACATCCTTACTCTGCGGCTTCCGTGTCGGGCGCCTGCCAGAGTTCGATCTTGCGGCCGTCGGGATCCATGATCCAGCCGAACTTGCCGTACTCGGTGTCCTGCATCTCGCCCACGATCTGCACGCCTTCGCTGCGCAGTTGCTCGAGTAGCGCGGGGAGATCGGCCACGCGGAAGTTGAACATGAACGGCTGCGTGGAGGGCTCGAAGTATGTGGTGTCCTCCTTGAACGGATTGAACACTGTCTGGCCGACCATTTCCGGGTTGTCCTTTTCGCGCCACTCAAATGCTTTGCCGCCCCATGGGTCGGGCTCGATACCGAGGTGCGTCTGGTACCACGCCATGATGTCTTTGGGCGACTTGCTCTTGAAGAAGATACCGCCCAGGCCGGTGACCCTTTTCATGCTGTCTCCTCTCGCGCGATGGCGGCCGCTTCGTTGACGCGCGCCGCGGTGTCGAGTTCCTTGAATCTGGCCATTGCTCTGTGTTCTGCATCCGTAGCAACAAAGCGGAAACCTTCGAGATACTCGCGCACTTCCTGAACACTCATGCCGAGCTCGGCCCCGCGCGACACGGCGATGCGGTCCAGCTGCTTCCAGTTGTTGGCCAGGGAGCGCTCCAACAACGCGCACAGCCGGTCGCGGTCCGCACCACGCAGATCGCGGCGGGCCACCCAGCGCGCAAACACGAATGGCAACCCGGTCCAGCCCGTCCACACCGCTCCCAGATCGGCCATGTGCGGAAACTCAGCGAGTCCGCCGCGCATGCGCAGCGCGTCATCACCAATCAAGAGGAACGCGTCGTTGCGCGAACGGTCGATCGGCATGTAACGGGATGGTCGCACTTCCCACGCATTCGCCAAGAGAACCTTCAAGAGCCGAACCGAGGTCGACGTCTGCTCGGTAATCCCGATCTCGGCGGCCTCGAGCTCGTCGAAGGGGCGCTTCGAAAACAAAAATACGCTGCGCGCCCGCTCCGCGGTGGCGATACAGAAGCTACCGAGCGGCTGATAACGCTCTTCGATCTCCCACGTGTCGACCAGCGGCACCGGCCCGGCGTCCACCCCGTCGTTCGCGGCGGCAGCCGACAATGCGCGCGGCACCAGGGGCGACAGGGTCACCCCCGGCTCTTTTTCGAGCCCGGTGAAAAACAGGATGCAATTGATGAAAGGAATCTGCCCGATGCGCAGCGGTGTTGTCATTTCTGAAGGATCTCGTTCAGCTTCTTTCCGGCTTCGTTCTTGAGCTCCTGCACGGCAGCCGCCTTCACGTGTTCGGCCGCAACCTGTTCGGCGCGCGTGAACAACGCCACCGAGATGACCTTCGCCATTGCTTCCGGCCTGACGCCGCGCTCCCCGCCCAGATTGGAGAGTTCGATGGACGGCATGCTCCACTCGCCCTTCTCGCGTCCGATGCGTGTTGCGTCCGCCTTGAGCGTTCCCTCTTCGATCACGAGGGAGCGAATGGCGATACGCTTCTCGAACCCGGCATCCTGCTTCCCCGCCGGCTTGGCGGCGCGCGCCTGATACTGCTGCACATGGGCGCGAATGGTGCTGATATTGGTGCCGAGCTTTTCGTCCGCTTCGGCGCTCACCACCGGCGCCCGCACGCGAATCTCGGTGATCACAATGGGATCGCGGTTGATCGATCCAATGTCGAGCACCACCGTGGCGTCGCCCAGCGCAACCGCCGGATCGTGCGAGAAGCCGTCGGGGTTGGCGACGCGCAGGTCGCGAATGGTGCCGCGGCCCGACTTGAGCGAAATGTCCACCGCACCCACGCTGACTTTTGTGCCACACACGTCGGTACCAAAACGCTCGATGCCGTTCTTCACGATGGAATCGAGGTTGTTATACAGATAGAGAAAAAGCGCGGTAATGACGATGAGCACCGCGATGACGGCGATGATCAGTTTCTGCTTCATGTCGTGTGCGGGCGGGGCGCGAATTTCTCGAGCGGTCTTCCCGCGCGCGGCGACTCGCGGCTGCGCTGGACGGGGCGATATCGCTCCTCCATCACCGCGGCAATATCGTCCTCTGCGTAGACTTTGATCTCATTATATAGGGCGTCGCGCTCCACCGGCGTCTTGCCGGCATCATGGATCAGCCGGACCAGGCGCTTGCGCGTCACGCCGCCGGGGCTGCGCGCGTCGGCGGCGTGGGCGATACGTTCCTTGTTGATGGTGCCGTCGATGTCGTCGGCGCCAAAGTTCAGCGCAATCGCCGCAGTGTCTTCCTGCAGCATGATCCAGTAGGCCTTCACGTGCGGGAAGTTGTCGAGCATGAGCCGCGACACCGCGATGGTCTTCAGGTCTTCCAGCGCCGAGGCGTGGCGCTGCACCAGCTGCTCCGTGCTCACCTGGTACTCGAGCGGAATGAACGCGAGAAAGCCGCCGCTCTTGTCCTGCTGTTCGCGCAATAATCTCAAATGCTCGACGCGTTCGGCGTATGTCTCGATGTGTCCGTACAGCATCGTCGCGTTGGACGGGATGCCGCGCGCGTGCGCCCGGGCGTGGATTTCCAACCAGCGCGGGGCCTGCGCCTTGCCGATGTAGCGCAGCTCTTTGGCCACTCGCGTCGAAAAGATCTCGGCGCCGCCACCCGGCATCGAGTTCAAGCCCGCCGCGATGAGTCGGTCGAGAATCTCGTCGACGGAAAGCTTCCAGCGTTTGGAGAAATAGTCGATCTCGGCCGCGGTGAACGCCTTGATCTGCAGGCCGGGATGCGCCTCGCGAATGGCGCGGATGTAGTTCTCGTGGTATTCGAAGGGCCAATCCGGGTGATGCCCGCCCACGATGTGCACTTCGTGCATCTCGGGGGTGATGTGGGCCAGGATCTGCTCCGGCGTCATCTCCCACGCGCCGTCGGCGTTGCGGCTCTGGACGTAGTCGCAGAACTTGCAGTTCAGCACACAAACGTTGGTGGGATTGATGTGCACGTTGATCACGAAGTGCACACGGTCGCCGTTTTTCCGGCGCGCCACGTGGTCGGCCATGCCGCCGATCGCGGTGAGGTCGTTCGACTCGAACATGGCGAGGCCCTCGGCGGGCGTAATGCGCTCGCCGGCGCGGACCCGCTCCCAGATGGGAACGAGGCGCGTGTCGGTGAAGGTGATGCCGTGAATGTGCTGCATGGAGGCTGTGCGCAGTATAGCGGACGACGGATTTCACCACAAGGAACTGGACAGCTTCCGGGGCCTCTGTATACATTCCCGGTTTCCACGAGGTGCCGTTGTGAACGTTCGTGGCCTCGCCCACCTGCTGATCGTTTACGTTGTCTGGGGAAGTACCTACCTCGCCATCCGCATCGCCGTACGCGAAGGCTCCGGGTTCCCGCCCTTCTACATGGCCGGCACGCGCATCCTCATCGCGTCAGCCATCCTGTTCCTCATGTGCATGCTCCGCGGAAAGTCCCTCAAACCGACACCGAGGGACTGGAAGGTGTTCGCGGCCTCCGGTGTGCTCCTGTGGTTCGGGGGTAACGGGCTGGTGTCGTGGTCGGAGATGCGCGCGGCGTCGGGCTACGCGGCCATCCTGGTCGGGTCGCAGCCGTTGTGGACGATGTTCCTCGAGTCCGTGGTCGACCGCCGTCGTCCCACGTGGCGCATGATCGCCGCGCTCATCGTCGGCCTGGCCGGCATCGTCGTACTGAACTATCACGTGCTGCGCAACCCGACGCGCGACCAGGTCGCGCCCGCTATTGCGTTGTGCTGCGCCGTCATGTTGTGGGGAACCGGAATGGTGCTGCAGAAACGCAAGCCGGTCTCCCTGTCCGGTGAAGCCAACTCCGCCTTTCAGCTTCTGTTTGGAGGGTGCGCCCTGCTGCTCGCGGCCGTGATCACCCGCGAGCCGCGGCCGGCGCCCACGACCGAGGCGTTGCTGGCCTGGGGCTACCTGATCGTCTTCGGTTCGGTGATTGCGTTTACGTCGTTCGTGAAAGTGTTGCAGATGCTCCCCATCAGCATCGTGACCACGTACGCCTACGTCAATCCGATCATTGCCGTGCTCCTCGGTGCCATCTTCATCAGCGAACCCATCACGCGCTACACGGTGGCAGGATCGGCGCTCACGCTACTGGGTGTGGCGGGTGTGTTCCACGAGCAGCAACAAAGAAAACAGCAGCAGAAGTTGGCCACCGCGAAGGCGGCGCACTAGCAGGCGCTAGTCCAGGTCGCGATCGAACTTGTCGTTCTTTCCGTGCGGACCGCGGCGCATGCTCGCCAGGCGGTTTTCCACGATCTCGAGGATATTGAGGACGGCCAGGGTAACCAGCGCGAGCGCGATGGCGCCAGCGTAATTCCCAAAACCGATCAACGCTCCAATCGCCGCCAACACCCAGATTACGGACGCGGTGGTGACGCCCACCACGCGGTGCCCGCGCGTCAGCATCACGCCCGCACCCAGGAAACCGATTCCCGTCACCACCTGTCCCAGCACGCGATTCGGGTCCACGCTTCCGGTCGAATGCGTGAGGCTCAACCGAATGAATACGTGTGTGCCCACACATATCAACACGGCGGAACGAACATCGAGCGGCTTGCCGCGCAGCTGCCGTTCCAGTCCGATGACGCCGCCGCACAGTAGCGACACCAGCACCGGCAGCCAGAAGTCACCGGCGAGCGGATTGAACGAATCGGACAGCGGAATAACTTTTCTCCTACTTCTTGACAGCGGCGTGCGCCACGCCGGCTTCGTCGCCCCAGACTTCCTTGAGCACGCGGTCGCGGCCGCACAGCTCGCGGTACTCATGATAATCGTCCGCGTTCCGGGTGCAATAGTCCTGATGATACTCCTCGGCCGGATAAAACGTGCTCGCCGGCTCGAGCTTCACCGCCACCGTACCGAACCGCTTCTTCATCTCCTGCAACGACGCCTCGGCGGCGACGCGCTGCGCTTCGCCGTTGTAGAAGATCACCGGACGATACTGCGGGCCGTGATCGCAGAACTGACCGTCGCTCTGCTGCGGATTGATGTTGTGCCAGTACACCAGCAGCAATTCATCGTAGCTCACCTTGGACGGATCGTATTCGACTTCCATCGTTTCATAGTGCCCCGTGGTGCCCGTGCTCACCTGGTGATACGTCGGATTCTTCGTGGTGCCGCCCGTGTACCCGGGCGTCGTCGACTTCACTCCATCGATGAAATCGTACGGCGACTCCATGCACCAGAAACATCCACCCGCAAAAAGAGCGGTTTCGGTTTTCTTTTTGTCACCGGCGTGCACGATACCCGCCATGGGGATGACGACCATGGAAGCCAAAATCAAACTAAGAACTCTCGGCGTCTTCATAAAAATTCTCCGTGGTGTGTTCATTCTAGGATTGGCGCGGTTCTTTCTGCAAAGGGAGAATCGCTACCCGACCAGTTGGTCGCCGCGCAGGCTCTGCACTTACACGGTGCGGCCGATCCTCTGGCGAAATCTTCCGGGTACCCGCTTCCCTAGTTCGCGACTTCGTGGGTGCCGATGGGGAGACCGGCGAGTTTGGTGTGGAGGTACTTCCCCAGCCGGTCGGCGCCCTGGGGCGTGTTGTGGATGATGTCGTAAAAATCGCCCGGCTCCCAGCGGATCTCATTGCCCGCGTCGACGCAAACGCCATTTGCCTTCGCGCACTCTTCCATGGTGACAGCCCAAAACTCGTGCATTATGTAGTACAGATCGACACCGTTGATGAGGGTGTTGTCGTACATTTCTTCGCGCTTGCGTCCTTCGACGACACCGTCGGGGCGAAACCGGTACGCGCTCAGTGATTGGGTAACGAAGATCGGCGTCGCGCCCAGCGCGCGGGTTTTCTCCGCGAGAAGCGCAATTGCCTTCCGATAAGTCTCCAGACGACCCGCCACCAACGCTGCGTGGTTCTGCACCAGCGGCTTATCCGTCCACTCCCACGAGCCAAAGGGCTCCTTGCGGTGCGAAATCTTGTGCACGTGACGCGCCTCGTACACGCCCATGGCGGTGCTGGCCAGGTGATAGAGGGCGCTGCGCTCCTTCACATGCGTTTTCCAGGTGGGCTTGCGCTCGTTGACGAGATCGTCGAACTCGCTGTTCAGATTTTTGTAGATGTCGTTCCCGGTGACGTAGAACAACACGTAACGCGGTTTGAAATCCGGGAGCGTGGGAAACCACCATTCGAAATCCTTGATGTGTCCGTACGTCGACTGCCCATCCACCCCTGCGTTCACCACGGAAACGTTGCGCCCTTCGTTGGCAAACTCGCGCGCGATGACATCCTGCCAGGTCTTGCCGTCGGTGACGTAGCGCTGATCGGTGGCGCTCCCGCCCAGCGTGATGATGTCGATGTCATTGAGCGCGTGATATTTCCCGCGCAGTCCCCATTCATCACGCGTGTACGTGATCTCGCCGGCGCCGTCGTAGAGATAACTGGCGTCGTAGTGCTTGTGACAATCGCGCATCAGATTCAGTCGGCCGACGCGGTTGGGCTCGTGGAACCAGTCTCCAAATACGAGCTCGAGCGTGATCAACAGCACCCCGAAGAACACGAGGTTGAAGAGAAGTATGCGCGACCAACCGCCTGACTTTTTCGACATAGGGTCCATCCTGGTAGACGGAAACTTGCAACGCCCCCGGGCTTGCGGGCAATGCCGCGGGATACCCATTTGCTCCGCGCAATTGCCCCACGCACGTCCCATGCCCATTGGAATGGCATATGCAGTTTGCCGCAAGTGGTATTCCGGCCCGTGCTGCATTTCGCACGGTCCGAAGGAGGAATTCCACCATGAAAACCATGCTACTGGTTTCCGTCTTCACCCTCGCCCTCGGTGGAAGTGCCGCCGCGGCGACCTGGCATGTGGTTCCGGGCGGCGGCGGCGACGCCACCACCATCCAGAAGGGTATCGACCTCGCCTCTACCGGCGACGTCGTGCTGGTTGCGCCCGGTACCTATACCGGCCTCGGCAACGTCAACCTCAGCTTCAACGGCAAGGGCATCACGCTCCAGTCCGACTCCGGCCCGCTGCTGACTGTCATCGACTGCCAGTTGACGGCCACCGGGTTCAAGTTCCAGAACGGTGAAGGCTTCGACGCCATGCTGAGCGGCTTCACCATCAAGAACGCGCGCGGCTACAAGGGCGGCGCGATCTATATCAACGGCGCATCGCCGATGATCTGCTACAACGTCATCCAGGACTGCTACGCCTTCCAGAAAGGCGGCGCGTTCTACGTCACCAACGGCAGCCCGATGATCTTCAACAACACCATGGACGCGAACGGCGCGGCCTTCAGCGGCGGATGTTTTCAGCTCGACTCGGGGGCGGCCCCGCAGATCTACCAGAACATCATCTGCCACACCACCAACGCGGGTGCATTCAGCTGCAGCGCGGCGAGCGGCGGCACCTTCGTCTCCTGCAACGACATCTGGTGGAATGCGGGCGGCGACGCCATCTGCATCGGTAACGTGGGGTCGAACTACTCCCAGGATCCGATGTTCTGCGGCGTCCCCGGCAGCGGCAACTATTTCCTGCAACAGACGTCACCGTGCTCCTCGAGTTTCTCACCCTGCTTCTCGACCGTGGGCGCGATGGGCATACAGTGCCAGGTTACGGCCATCGAAAGCGTGACCTGGGGCAAGGTGAAGAACATGTATCGCTAGTACGTTCCCTGGCAGGACGTCAAAAAAGCGCGGTGGCGAACCACCGCGCTTTTTTTTCCGCCCTGCGCGGGTAATTACCGTGGGCGATCGGAATTGCCGCGAAAGAAGTTGGAATGCCAATTGCCAAGTCCGGACAAGGGATTTTCCCGCGCAGCAAGATGCGCGGTCCAACGAAAGGTCCGTCATGCGTCACGTGCTAAGTATCTTCGTCATGGTTCTGGTTGTGGCCGCGACCGCGACCGCAAACGCCGCCACGTGGCAGGTTGTGCAGGGCGGCGGCGGCGACGCCACCACGATTCAGGGCGGGATCAATCTCGCCGCTAACGGCGACATGGTTCTGGTCGCTCCGGGAACGTACACCGGCGCGGGCAACCGCAACATCACGTTCGGCGGAAAGAACATCACGGTGCAGTCGCAGACCGGCGCGCTGTTCACCGTGATCGATTGTCAGAACGGTGGCAACGGTTTCAACTTCACCAACAATGAGACGTTGACCGCCGTACTCGACGGTTTCACCATCAAGAACGGATTGGCGAACAAGGGCGGGGGCATCCAGATCGACACCGCCTCGCCGACGATCCGATACTGTGTGATTACCGGCTGCCTTGCCAACGCCAACGGCGGCGGTATCTACGTGAAGAAGGGCGATCCGCAGATCTACAACAACACCATCGACGGCAACAACTGCGTGATCGTTGGCGGCGGCGGCGGAGTCACCCTGGGCGCGCAGTCACACGCGAAACTTTGGCAGAACATCATCTGTAACTCCGTCGGCGGCGGTGCTATCGCGTGCGTCGGTGCCATGACCGGAACCCAGCTCTCGTGCAACGACGTCTACGCCAACGGCGGTGGCGACGCGGTCTGCTACGGCACTCCGACCAACTTCGCTTCCGATCCGCTCTACTGCGGCATTGCGGGCAGCGGGAATTTCTTCCTGCAGCAGACGTCGCCGTGCGCGGCCAGTTATTCGCCGTGCGCGGCCAGCGTCGGCGCGTTCGGCGTACAGTGCCAGGTCACCGCGACGCAATCCGTTACCTGGGGCAGCGTCAAGAACATGTATCGCTAAACCGATCGCGCCGATCGGGAACAAAAAGAGCGCGGTGCCTGAAGGCATCGCGCTCTTTTTTTTCCTTGGGCCCGTTATGCCCGAGAATTAGAAGCGACGACGATTGCCGCCAAAGCCACCGCTGCTGTTACGGTTGAAGCCACGATCGACACCACGGCCGCCTTCCGTCTTGGGACGGGCTTCGTTGACGGTAATCGTGCGCTGAGCGACCTCGCGGTTGTTCAGCTTCTCGATGGCAGCCTGTGCGCCTTCGCTCGTCTCCATTTCGACGAACGCGAAGCCGCGGGGGCGGCCCGTCTCGCGGTCCATGATCATGGAAACCGACGAAACCGGGGCAACCTGGCCAAACAGGTCACGGAGCTCATCTTCCGTGGTGGCGAAATTCAGGTTACCGACATAAAGCTTGCGATTCATTTTTCGAATCCTTTCAAGAGTGGATAAACCACTATCCGGCAGGCATTGCTGCCTTCTTCTACGAAGCGCTCAAACTCAAACTTGGGTCGCTAACCTGACGAAGATGCGAGGCGGCGATACGCGGTTCTGGCTGAACGCAGACTGAGTAACGGGAACAAGATTACGCGAGGTGCGCGCGTCTGTCAACTCGGGATTTCCACCGATGCTGTTGCGCGTTCAATACGCGCTCCAGCGCGAGTCGACGAGACGCGTGATTTCTTCCGGCATCGACACCGCGTCCGGATAACCGGGCTTCCACGTCGCGTCTATTCCCATCACACCTTCGTAAACGGGTTGCACTCCATGCATGCCACTCTTCATGAACATGAGATCGCGCGCAGGATCAAAGCGCGTGAAGATCCCCCAGATGACATCCACCTCGTCATCGATGTTTACGTCGGGACTCACCACCGCAATCATCTTGAGCCGCGACGTGTGCGGTGACGTCACGAGCGGCTCGAGAATTTTGCGACCGATGTCGGTCTCCACACGTTCGGCCTGAACCACGAGCAATGTGTCTTCCCAAACACGCCATGCCTTGATGAACGGAGCGAGATCCTTCGCGTTACGCGTGAAAGCTGGGCCGGGTTCGGTATCCGGTTCATTGCGCTCTGTCGCGCGCGGTTCTCCACCCGAGTA
>CAZULB010000115.1:0-9690 GCA_964621155.1 uncultured bacterium
GCTTCCAGCTTTGAGCGCGTAAGTTATCGGGGGTTCCAAAAACCTGTCAACGTTTTTTTGGACGGGAAAATCCGGTACTACTGGCCTGATGCGGAGATAGAGCGACGAGTCGATGCGGATTTCTTGAGCGGATCCCGGGTGAGTTGCCATATCGCGGCGAGCCGTTGGCTGTATCGGGGATGCGACGTATCTAGTGAATTTACAGTAACTTGTCCGTACGAATGAAGAAAAGTCCGGTCCGGCAGAACGAGCCCCACGTGGGTAATCGAATCGCGCCCGCGGCCGAAGAAAAGGAGCTGCCCGGGGACCAGTTCCGACGGGGCCGGGTTCGGTCGCTCCGCCCCAAAAAGGGCCTGCTGGTCCGAATCTCGGGGCAGCAAGAGGCCGTTGAGCCGGAAAATGCGTTGAATGAGCCCGGAGCAATCGAACCCGTTGGGAGTGGTCCCTCCCCACAGATAGGGGATACCGAGAAACGCCAGCCCCGTCTTTGCGAGCCGCTCAGGCGTGGGCCGGCGCTCTCGAATCGGCTCGAGACCTGACCGCGGTATGAATCCGATCCTATCGTCCGCCAGGCGCGCACGCACCAGCCCGCGCCCGGCCGCCTCTCCAACCACCACACGTGTGCCCACAACCAATTCTCCGAGCGCCCTTCCGCCGGGCACATCGAAAGCAGTGGCGTGGTTGGCCCGGATGCGGTGGGTGGCGGCAGCGTAAAAGGCGTCGCGTCCCGCCGACGACCAGGCCTTCAGATGCCAATCACGAATCCACCCGAGGTACCCGTCGTCCATGCGCACGAGCGTCCATTCATTCTCGGCCTGAAGCGGCGTCACGGCATCGCCCTGAATGGCCTGGCTCACCAGCTCGGCCTTGTGCGACGGCTCACGGCGCACGTCGGCAACTGCGCTTACCACCAGCATGAGCTCCGGCATTCCCGGCGCGGGTTCTCTGTCTGCAATGCGATCGGACAAGTGCTACCTCTTTGTGGGACGCCCGAGCTTCGGATCGCTCAGGTCACGCAACGCGTCGCCCAGCAGATTGAAACCAAGCACGGTGAGCGTCACTACGATGCCGGGAGCGAGAGAGAGCCACGGTGCAACACGCAGGTAATCGATGCCGCTCGAGATCATCGAGCCCCAACTGGCCGTCGGAGGCTGCGCGCCGAGGCCGAGAAAACTGAGTGACGACTCGGCCATGATGGAGGCACCCAGCCCCATCGAGAAGATGACGATAATTGGCGTGAGCACGTTGGGCAATATGTGACGCACGATCACGGTCGGATCCGCGGCGCCGATGGAGCGAATGGCGAGAATGAATTCGCGCTCCTTCACTGTCAGCACCTGGGCCCGCACGAGACGCGCCACGCCGGCCCACCCCACCACACCGATGGCAATGAAAAGCGAGAGCTTGCTCGGTCCGACCGCCGCCATCACCGCGATCAGGAGCAGCAGCCCGGGATACGCGAGCGTCACATCGGCAAGGCGCATGATCCAGCGATCCGTCTTGCCGCCATAGTAGCCGGCCAGCAGCCCCAGCGACGTGCCGATGAATAGTGCGACCAGCCTTGACACCACGCCTACCTGGAGCGAGAAGCGTGCGCCGTACATGACGCGCGTTGCGACGTCGCGGCCGAACGCGTCGGTCCCGAACGGGTGTGCAAACGAAGGCGCGCGCAGCGCGTGATCCATGTCGATGATGTTGGGATCGTGGCCCGTGAAAAGCGGGGCGAACAGTCCGGACGCCACCACCACGGCGACGAGCACGCCGCCCACCACACCACCCGGATGCGCCGCCAGGCGCCGCCACAGACGTGGCCGGGCGCGGTCGCGTGGAAGGTCGGTGGTGGTCGCGGCCGCTACCGTGTTCACGACGCGCCTCCCGATCCGAGTTTCACGCGCGGATCGACGCGCGCGTACAGCAGGTCCACCAGCAGGTTGACGGTCATGAAAGCGGCCGCCATGAAAAGCACGGAACCCTGAATGGCGGGAAGATCCCGCTTCAAGATGGCATCCAGCGTGAAGCGCCCCAGCCCCGGCCACGCAAAAATGGATTCGGTGAGCACCGCGCCGGAGAGATAGCTTCCGAAGTCGATTCCAACCACGGTAATGATCGGTAGCAGCGCGTTGCGAAGCGCGTGTCGAACCAGCAGCCGTGGCTCAGAGAGGCCCTTCGCGCGCGCCGCTTTTACGTAGTTCTCGCCCACCTCGTCCAGCACACTCGAGCGCGTGATGCGCGCGACATATGCGGTCGACGCCTGCGAGAGTGTGAGCGCGGGTAGAACGAGGTACGCGATACCTCCGTTGCCGAACCCCGACGCTGGGAACAGTCCCAGACGCGCCGAGAAAACGTAGATCAACAACACGCCCAGCCAGAACACGGGCATGGAGACGCCCACAACGGTGCCACCCACCAGCACGTAGTCGAGCGGCGAACCGCGTTTCCAGGCGGCCAGAACACCGATGCTCAGGCCGATCACCACCGCGATGCTCATGGCTGCCGCCGCCAGGCGCAGCGTGTGGGGCGCGCGCTCCTTGATTGACTCCCAGACCGGAACACCGGTGATGTACGACTTGCCCAGGTCGAGACGCACGAGCTCGGATAAGTAGCGCAGATAGCGTTGCGGCAGCGGATCATCGAGATGCATTTGCGCGCGCAGCTGCTCGATGGTCGCAGTGTCGTAGCGTTCGCCCACCATGCTGAGCACGGGGTCGCCGGGGAGCACGTGCATGAGGAAGAACGTGACCGTCGCCACGCCCAGCAGGATGGGTATGAACCAGAGAATGCGCTTGAAGGCGTACTGGAGCATGCGCGCGGAGCATAGACCGCGCGGCAAAGCCGCGACTAGGGCTTCTTGCGCACGTTGCTGAAATCGTTGGCGAGGTACACGGCGGGGAGTCTGTATCCGCTCACCCGCGGCGAAACGACGTGGAAGCTGGTCGGAAAATACAGATAGATCCAGGGCGCTTGCGCATACACCAGACTGTCGATCTCCGCGTAGGCGCGGTCCCGAGCGGCCGGGTCAACCATGCGGCTCGCTGCCTCCAGCCGGCGATCGACTTCCGCGTCGGAGAAGCGCGAGCGGTTGCCCCCCCCACCCTGGTTGGCGGTGTCAAATAGCGGAAAGAGAAAGTTCTCTGCTTCCGGGTAGTCGGCGATCCAGTCGAGGAAGAATGCATCGACTCTGCCCGCGTTCACTGCTTCCTTGAATGCGCTCCACTCGCGCCGCACGAGTGTTGCCTGCACGCCGGCCGCGAGCAGATAGCCCTGCACTGCTTCCAGCACACGGTTCCCCTCCGCGCTTTCGCGCTGCCAGATCTCGAGCGAGAGCCCGTTGGGGTAGCCGGCTTCCGCGAGCAGTGCGCGCGCCCGCGCTGGATCGTATCCGTAGCCGGGCCGTTCGCGGTAGCCGGGCAGTGCCGGCGGAACCGAACCGTGCGCGGGCACCGCTTCCCCCGATGCCAGCACGCGAACCAGGGCGGGCACGTTCACGGCGTGATTGAGGGCCCTGCGCACGCGCGCGTCGGTGAACTTCGTGTTGTTGATGCCGACGTAGAACACGCGCAGCTCGGGGCGCTTCAGCACGTGGTCCGCGTATTTCCTGTCGGAGCGAAAACGGGTGACTTCGGCGTCGGGAATTTCGAGCACGTCAATGGCGCCGGATTCGAACTCGGCAATGCGCGTGAACGGCTCTGGAATGATGCGGTAGCGAATGCCGGTCACTCCGTCCTGAATGTGCGGTCGGTGCGGGTTGGGTGTCAGCGTCAGTGACTCGCTGCGCCGCCACTGCGAAAGCTGCCACGGCCCCGAGCCCACCGGTACATCGCCGCTCGCGGTGGCGGTATCGACGATGCGGGCCGCCGGCAGCGCCAGCAGCGAGAGAAAGGGCGCAAACGGCGCTTCCAGCTCGATCGCGAGCGTGGAGTCGTCGGCGGCCGTGAGCCCCGCGATGGCCTGGCTCTTTCCGCCCTGAAAGTCCGCTGCGCCGCGAATGCGCGACAGCACCCACGCGCGCGGAGACGCCGTGGCGGGATCGAGCACACGCTGGAAACTGGCCACGACGTCGCTCGCATGCACGGGCTTTCCGTTCGAGAACACGGAGCGCGCATCGAGATGGAACAGGTAGCGCATGCCGTCGTCTGAAACCGACCAGCTGCGGGCAAGGGCCGGCACCATGGATCCGTCCGGGGCGAATCCCACCAGGCCATCAAACATGAGCGAACAGAGCTCGCCTTCGGTAGCGTCCACCACGAAGGCGGGATCGAGACGGTTGGGCGCGTTCTCGAGCGCGAGCTCGAGCATGGGGGAATGGTTTTCGCGGCGCGCGCAGCCGGTCGCAAGCGCTAGCACGGCGAGGCCGGCGAGGACGACGCGCGAACTGCGCACCTAGAACTCTCCCTCGACAAGCTTGTAATCACCCACGCCGAACATGTCATAGAACACAAAACTCAGGTTGCGCGTGTAGTAGCGCCAAATTTCGTACTGGCCCTGCGAGCGGCTATCCATCGCACTGTCGATCTGCTCCGGCGGCCCATACTTGATGTACACGCGACCGCGATCCGACCGCCACCCGGCTCCGAACTGCGAGTACTCCTTGCTCACGTACTGCACGCGCTCGAGATATTGCGCCAGCGCTTCGTTTTCAACGGTAGACGGGTCGGGATCACGCGCGGCCCAGAACCTGGCCCACGCCGCCGGACGATCGGCTTCGGACGCCTCGCGCAACGGCTTGAGCTCGTCCTTGCTTGCAATCAGATCGAGAATTTCAAGAGTGGTTTCGAAGTTGGCGCCCAGCATGGCGCGCGTGACATCGACGCGCACGTCGACGGACGTTGTGGCGTCGCGGTCGGGACTGTATGCACGCGCGCGCAGGTTGACGCGATACACGCCCGGCTCCCAGTCATCCACGCTGAACGAGAGCAGGAAGTTGTCGTCCTTGCCGTCGAGCATCACACGCCGCTTGCCGTACAGGAGCTGGTGCTCGGAGAGATCGGTCACTTCATAATAGATGTCGCAGGGCTGCGGCGCAGGCGACGGTTGGTCGAGAAACAAGGAAAAGCGAACGGCAGGCTCGCGCTCGAGTCCCGCCACGGCCGCATCCGGCGGACTCTCGGCGTTGGGAAGCTGAGCCTCGCTCCAGCGCGCGAAGATCTTTTTGTAGTCGGGCGGCACAGCCATCACGCGCGGCGTTCCGAAGCCGATGCCGGAGGCAAGGAAATCGGGGACGCGCACGGACACCGAGCGATGGATCCCAATCTGCGTGTTGCGCACGGTGAGTTGCGCGTCGATCAGGTACTCACCCGGCGGCAGCTTGACCTCGCGATACGCGCGTGACTTCTGATCGCGCCGCCGCGTCTCATCGTATGTCTTCACGGTCGCGAATCCGTGCAGCACGTACGTAGTGGGAAGCGCCTTATCGTTGCCCACGCGCCGAATGGAGACATACGCATCATAGCGGGAATCGTAATAGCCCTCTTTCTTCAGGAATACGAGCGTGCGGAACGGAACCTCGACGGTGATGCGCGTCATGGGAACGCGGGTGGAGTCGAGGTAGGCATTGGCGAAAAGCCCGAAGCTCTGCGCCCTGACGGCCACGGGCACCGACAGAACGGCAAAAAGCGCGGCCACGTAGAGCGCGCGGCGGAAAGACGGGAGGAGACGCTTCATTTGGGTTAAACCGGGCAACTGCATGCAAGTTAGGGCACGGCCACGGTTGGCGGCAAGGGCAGAAAACGCCCTGCCTTCGATCTTCGCTCGGTCTCGGGCGTCTCGTTGTCGCACGTCCTCGCGCTGGCGCCAGCCCGAATCACACGCTAGCCAACACCCGCTGCGGGAATTTTCGCCAACGAGAGTGAGCGCGCTCCTGCAACGCGTCGCAGTGAGACAGAAGGTCTACTCGTAACGAAGCGCGGTGACCGGATCCATGTCGCCCGCGCGGCGTGCCGGATAGAGTCCGAAACCGACACCAACCAGCACCGAGAAGATCAGCGCGGTCAGTGTCCAGAAGACCGAGAAGTAGAAGGGGAAATGAATCAAGCGCGACACCAGGTAGGCGAGCGCGGTTCCGAATACCACTCCGATCACGCCCCCGATTCCCGTCAGCGTGCCCGACTCCACCAAAAACTGCAGCATGATGTCGCCACGGCCCGCGCCAATGGCGCGCCGCACACCGATCTCGCGCGTGCGTTCCGTCACCGAGATCAACATGATGTTCATCACGCCGATGCCGCCCACCACCAGCCCGATCGAGGCAATGATGGTGAGAACGATGCTGATCGGCACCGTCACTTTCTTCACCAGTCCGATGAAAGCCTCGCTCGTGGTTACGTTGAAGTCATCCTTCTCCGACGGCATGAGCGAGCGCGCAACGCGCAGCGCGCGATGCACATCCTCCACGCCTTCCTCGAGCGTGACGCCGTCGCGAACCGTGGCGCTGATGGAGTACCAATCGCTCTCCGTGGCGAAGTCCTTGGCGGCCGCCGTCTCCGGAATGCAGGCGAAATTCTCGGCCAGATTTCCGAAGATGTGATGGCGCGATTCAAAGGTGCCGATGACGCGATAACGCTTGTCGTCGATCCGCACGTAGCGCCCGACCGGGTCGAGATTCTTGAACAGGTTCCGAGCCGGGCCGAAGGCGAGCACGATGACGCGCTCACGATACTGGAGGTCCTGCTCGGTGATGAAGCGTCCGCGCTCCACGTGCATCGAGAACACCTCCGTCATCCCCGGTCCGCACCCGAGAATCTGGATGGGCGGCGTTTTTTCGGAGCCGTAGCGCACGATCTTCTCGCCGCCCGTGTTTTCATTGATGTACTCGACCACGTCGAGCTGCGGGCAGAGTTCGGCCACCCGGTCTGCCTGTTCGCGGGTCAGTCTCCGGCGCCGCATCAACTTCTCGGCTTCATCGCCGCCCGCCATGGGATCGAACTTGGTGACGTAGATGTAGGGGCGGTTCGCGGACGCCATGTCGTGGTAGATCTTGCGCGACAATCCCGAGAGCACGGTGACGATCATCAGGATCGTGGTGATGCCGATGGCGACGCCGAGAATGAGCAGGCCGGAGCGCATGCGGTGGGCGCGGATGATCTCCACCGCCTGGTGCACGTTCTCCTTCCACAGCGAATCCTTCTTGCGCTTGATCTCCATGCCTTACTCCGAGCGCAGCGCTTCGACCGGATCGAGGCGCGCCGCGCGCACCGCGGGATAGGTGCCAAAGATGAGACCGAGTGCAATGGTGACCATGAGCGCGGCCACCACAATGACGGCGTTGACCACATACGGCAATACCGACACGGCCGAGACAATAGCCGCAATCAGGAATCCGAGCGCCATGCCGATGGTCCCGCCGATCACCGAAAGCGTCGCCGACTCGACCAGGAACTGCCACAGGACGGCGCCGCGCGGCGCGCCGAGCGCCTTGCGCACGCCGATCTCACGCGTGCGCTCGGTCACCGACACCAGCATGGTGTTCATCAGGACGATGCCACCCACCACCATCGAGATGCTGACCAGCGCGATCAGCGCCAGCATCACGCCCTGGCTGATCGACCTCCACAGCTGGATCAGCTGCTCGCTGGTGGATATCGCGAAGTCGTTCTCGTCGCGCGGATGCAGATTGTGGCGGATACGCATGGCGACGGTTGCTTCCTCGATGGCCGCATCCAACTGGCGGATGTCGGTCGCAGCGATCTTGATGGAAGTCGACTGCTCGGGTCCGAATACCTTGCGAAACGCACCGATGGGGATGATCACGAAACGATCCCGGCTGTTCCCGAGCACGCGTCCACGCTCGGCGACGACGCCAACCACCTTGAAGTGCTTGTCCCCGATCTTGATGGTGCGCCCCATCGCATTGCGCGGCGCGATCAGCGAGGTGTAGACCTCCCATCCAATCACGACAGCTTGCGCGTTCTCGTGGTCGTCGATTTCGGTGAGATGGCGTCCTGACGCCAGGGGCATCTTCTCGATGAAGGGGTATACGGCGTCGCGCCCCTGAATCTCGATATTGTTGACGCTCTTCCCGAACGCGCTCAGGCTGGCGGTGCTCTCGTTGTACCCGCTCACGTATGACGCCAGCTTGAGTTGCTCACGCAGCGCCACCACGTCGCCACGTGTGATCTTGGGATTGTGCAGGAGCTTGTCGGTGAACTTTTCGAAGTCTTCAATGGCGTCGATGAAACTGACGCGGCGGATGGTGAAGAGGTTGCTGCCCTCGGACATCACTTCCTGTCGCATATAGGTGTCGATGCCGCCCAGGAGCGACACCACTGCGATAACCGACATGATGCCAACAATGTTGCCGAGCAGCGTCAGGAACGTGCGCAGCTTGTTGGCAAGCAGCCCGCTGTACGCAATGCGCACACCCTCGAAGAGGACGCGAAGCGAGGGCCGCACGGGTTACTTCTCCTTTTCTTTCTCCTGCTTGATACGCACGCGCTCGCCGTCCTTGAGTTCCCCGATCACCTTGAACGGGCCGGAAACGACCTGTTCGCCCTTCTGCAGGCCGGATTTCACCACGAAGTTGCTCTGGCCGGCGATGCCGACGCGGACCGGACGGAAGTGCGCGATTTCCTTCTCGACCACAAATACACCCTCGATGTCCCTGGGCTTGGCATCGTCGGACGATGTGCTGCCGGCATCGGCGGTATCCGCGACGGCGGCGCCCTTCTTGAGCTCCTTCTTGCCGTGCGCGCGTTCGCGCTTGAGACGAGCCTCATCGCGCACGGTCAGACTCTGAATGGGCACCGAGATGGCACCCTTCTCTTCGGCCACCGTGATGTCGACCGAGGCGGACAATCCCGGGCGCACGTTGGGAATCTCGTCCTGAATCTGGATCTTGACCTTGAAGTCCACCGACTCCTGCCCCAGACCTGCCTGCGCGCGAATGGCGCTGTTCCCCACCTCGGTGACGACGCCCCTGAACGTGGTGTCGGGGCGCGCATCGAGACGCACCACGGCCGGCTGGCCCGGCTTCACCAGCACCACTTCGGTTTCGTCGACGCGCACTTCGGCTTCGATCTGGGAAAGATCCGAAATGGTCAGCAGCACGGTACCCGGATTGTTGAGCGTGCCCATGATGGCACTCTCACCCTCTTCGACATTCAGGCCCGTGATCACACCCGCCATTTCGGCGGTGATGCGCATCTGCTTCAATTCGTGGCGCGCCTTGGTCAGCGAGGAGCGAGTCTGCTGCAGCGTTTCCTTGGCCGACTTGGCGCGTGCCTGCGCCATATCGAGCGCTGACTTGGCGCTCTTGAGCTCGGTGTCCGACATGAAACCTTTTTCCGCCAGTTGCTGCGCGCGCGCGTAGTCGTCTTTCGCCTTCTCCAACGCGGCGTTCTCCAGCTCGACGGACGCCTCGGCGCCGCGCACCGCCGCCTCGATCTCGTTGACGGATGCTTCGTAGTTGGTAGCGTCGATCTCGAGCAGGAAATCACCCTTGTTGACGTGATCGCCTTCCTTGACCGCGAGTCGCGTCACCTTGCCGATCGCGCCCGCGCTCACGTTGACCCGCCGCTTGGGCTGGATCTCGCCCGACGCGGTGATCACCTTCGAGATATCGTGCGCGGCCACTTTGGTCACCTGGACGTCGACGCGATGTCCCTGCTTCGCCTTGAGATTGGCAAGCACGAGCACCGCCAGCACCAGAACACCGGATCCAATCAGAAATACCTTGCGCTTGCTCACGTTGCACTT
>CAZULB010000115.1:9700-9947 GCA_964621155.1 uncultured bacterium
TGCACTTCCCTTCCCAGTCGTGGGCCGGTCGCTCTCCACTTTGCCGTCGCGGAGTCTCACTTCGCGCCGCGCGTGGGCCGCGATGGCGTCATCGTGCGTCACCACAATCAACGTGTGGCCTCGACCATGCAGATGTTCGAAAAGCTTCATGATTTCCGCGCCCGATTTGGAATCGAGATTTCCCGTGGGCTCGTCCGCCAGAATGATGCTGGGCCGGTTCACGAGAGCACGCGCAATGGCCACGCGC
>CAZULB010000116.1:0-9527 GCA_964621155.1 uncultured bacterium
CGGAGATGTGAATGAGGCCTTCGACGCCCTTCTCCAATTCGATGAAGGCGCCGTAGTCGGTGATGCTCACCACGCGGCCCTTGATGCGGGCGCTGACCGGGTAGCGGTCATTGACACCCTCCCACGGATGCGGCGTGAGCTGCTTCAGGCCCAGCGAGATCTTTTCCTTCTCGCGGTCGAAGTCGAGCACCTTCACATTGACCTTCTGGCCGATCTGAACCACGTCGGAGGGATGTCCCACGCGGCCCCACGTCATGTCGGTCAGGTGCAAGAGGCCGTCGACACCGCCGAGATCGACGAAGGCGCCGAAATCGGTGATGTTCTTCACAATGCCCTCGCGGGTCTGTCCCGGCTCGAGTTCGCCCATGAGGCCCTTCTTCAGTTCCTCACGCTTCTCCTCGAGCACGACGCGGCGCGACACCACGATGTTGCGGCGGCGCTTGTTGATCTTGATGATCTTGAAATCGAGCGTCTGACTGATCAGATCGTCGAGATTGGGAACCTGGCGAAGTGCGATCTGCGAACCGGGCAGGAAGGCATCGACGCCGAGAAGATCGACGACGAGGCCGCCCTTGATGCGGCGCTTCACACGACCCTGGACGATCTGGTTGTTGTCATGGGCGTCCTTGATCTGACCCCACACCTTGAAGAAGTCAGCCTTCTCCTTGGAGAGGACAACGAGACCTTCCTGGTTCTCTAGTTTCTCGAGATAGACGTCGAACTGATCGCCGACGGCGAGATTGTCGACGCTGCGAAACTCCTGGAGTGGAATGGTTCCTTCGCTCTTGAAGCCGACATCGACGATCACTTCATTCTCGCGAATGCCCGTGACCGTGCCACGCACGATTTGACCTTCTTCGAAAGTCTGTATCGTGGCTTCGTAGCCGGGAGCCAGCGTGGCTCCGGCTGCGCGACCGGTGGCCTCAATGGCGGCCGCTTCCGTGTCGAGCCGCTCGAAGAGCGCGTACGCCGGTGAGCGCAGACCTGCACCTCCCTTCGTACTGGTCTGCTCACTGCGGGATGACCCGCTACTAGCGTCGAACATCAAACCAAATCGCCTCCAGACTAAGTGTGGACAAAGGTATTGAGTCCAAAAAAGGGGGTTCGGGCATAATAGCTTTTCGCAGGCGGGGTTGCAACCCCCAAATCACGTCGGGAATGAGGGCGTCAAGGCGCCCCGTCCTTGAGGGCGCGAATGGCGGCCATGACCATCTCGGAGTGGCGTCGGTACAGCCCCTTGTCGTCCTGGCGGCGGTAGTCCTCGGCCAGAGCGCGCGGGATGCGGATGGGTCGGCCCTGAATCACGCGAAAGCGGCGCAGGCGGAACAGGCAGAGGTGAAGGTAGTTGGTCCCCTCCACGAAGCAGGGCACGACGGGCGCTCCGGTCTGAATGGCAAGATAGCCGACCCCGCTGCGCGCGGCTCCGAAGTCGCGACCGCGGATGCGGCCCCCCTCGGGAAAGATGAGCACGCACTCCCCGCGCTTGAGAACGTCGACGGCATGCGCCATCGCCTCCCGGTCAAACATCTCGCGGCGGATCGGGAACGCATTGAGATACCGGATCAAGGGACCCAGCACCGGAACCTTGAACAGCGAATCCTTGGCAACGAAGTGCACCTCGCGCGGGAGGCGGCAACTGACGGCGGGCGGATCGCTGTAAGCACGATGGTTGCTCGCGAACAGATAGTGCTGCCCGGGCTCCGGGCGCAGAATACGCTTCAGGCGCATTCCGAACACGACGTGGTAGATCGCCGCCACGAAGGCGCAGATGGCGCGGTACATGAAACGTTTGCGCTGCGGGTGCGCCGGCGCGTCATCGCCCGGCCAGCGTTCGCGCGCGTTGGATTCGCCCAGATCGATCACGCGCTGCACCTGCTGCTCGATGGTCACATGGCTGGTGTCCACCACCCACGCGCCCACCGGACACACCAGCGGGCTGTTCGCGCGGGATGCGTCCAGCGTGTCGCGGCGTGTGAGATCGCGCTCCACTTCTTCCACGCTGGTGGCAACGCCGGCGCGCGCAAGTTCCGCGTGGCGGCGCTCCGCCCGCACCCGAAGCGACGCGTCGAGATAGATTTTCACGTCCGCCCACGGCAGCACCACGCTGCCGATATCGCGCCCCTCCAGGATGACTCCACCCTGCGCGGCCAGCTCGCGCTGGCGCTTGACCATGGCGGCGCGGACCTGTGGATGCGCGCTGACCGCCGACACTCCAGCGGTTATCTCGGGCGAGCGGATCGCGGCGCTGACATCACGCTCGCCGACCATGACGCGCAGTTCCGAGTCCGCAACAGCGACCAGATTGATGGCGAGTCCGCGCGCGAGCGCGCCCAGCTTCTCGCCGTCGCCGGCGTCGATCCCCGCTTCGCGCGCGCACAGGGTGACCACGCGGTACATTGCACCCGTGTCGATATGGCGAAGCCCGAGCCGCTTTGCCACCAGGCGCGCAGTCGTGCTCTTGCCCGAGCCCGACGGCCCGTCGACCGCGAATATGAACGAACGCACAGACTCGTCCACGAAATGCGTCCCTATGAGGTGGCCGGTGCGGAGTGGGCGGAAACGATGTCGCGCAGGGCGCGAATGAGGAGGTCGTTTTCGTCGGGCGTGCCGATGGAAATGCGGTAGCTGTTGCGCGTCGAGCCGAACTGTCCGAGCCGGCGCACGATTACTTTCCTGCGTTGCAGCGCGGCAAACAGATCGAGATCGGAGTTGCCGAGGTCGACGAACAGAAAATTCGCCTGCGAAGACGGACACGCAAAGCCGAGCTTCAGGATCTCGTCGCGCACGCGCTCGCGTTCGGCGATAGTTTCCCGGGCCAGCGGAGCAATCTCCGGAGCGAACTGGAGCGCGGCCAGCCCCGCAGCTTCGGCAAGCCGCGAGACATTGAAGGGCTGGCGCACGCGGTGCAACACATCCACGACATCGCGGTGCGCGATCGCATAGCCAACGCGCACGCCGGCCACGGCGAAGAACTTCGAGAACGTGCGCAGGATGACCAGGTTGGGATACTCGCGCCGCAGTTGCATCGAATCGGGATAATCCTTTGCGTCGACGTAGTCGATGTAGGCCTCGTCCATCACCACGAACAGGTCCGTGGGGAGGTCGCGCAGGAAATCGCGTACTTCCCTTTCATTGACATACGTGGACGTCGGGTTATTGGGATTGCACAGAAAGATGGCCCGGGTGCGATCATTCACCGCCTTGCGCATGGCCGGAAGATCCATGCGGTAGTCGCGGCACGGCACACCGACGCCCTCGCAACCGCACACCTTCGCAATCAGGTGATACACGATGAAACTCGGGACCGGGAAAACAACGTTGTCGCCGGCGCCCGCGCACGCACGCACGAGAAGATCGATGATCTCGTTGGAGCCGTGCCCCACCATCACTTCGTCATCCGGAATTCCATGATGGCGCGCGATAGCGCGCGTGAGATCCGGCACACCGGATTCGGGATAGCGGTTGGACTGCAGCATGGCCGCGACCACGGCCTCGACGAGGCCCGGGTGCGGCGGGCGCGGATTCTCGTTGGATGAAAGCTTGATGCAGCCCGGATGATCTTCACCGGGCTCGTAACGCTGGATCTGGCGCACGCCGGGCCGCACCATCTTGTCGATGTTCACTTCGCGCGTCCCTTCGTCATCGCATCCAGCCGGTCGAGTTCGCGCTTCTCCAGCGGGCGAATCCCTCCGACCGGCAGCTTCCGGATCGAGACCGGGCCGAAGCTCAGGCGCTTGAGAGCCACCACGTGCAACCTCACCTCTTCGCACATCAAGCGCACCTGGCGGTTGCGGCCTTCGAGGAGCGTCACCCTGAGGATGGCTTCCTTCTCGAGCTGCTTCACAACTTCGACCGCGGGGCGTGTGGCACGCGGCTGCTCGCGGTCGCGCACGCCTTCCTGCGCCAGGCGCATGAGCCGGTGCAACTGGGCATTGCTCACATCACCGCGCACGCGCACCTGGTACACGCGCGGAATGCCGAAGCTCGGGTGCGTGAGCCGGTAACACAGCTCGCCGTCATTGGTGATGAGGAGCGCGCCGGTGGTATTGAAGTCGAGACGTCCGACGGGAAAAAGGCGCTGTTTGCGCGCGACGGATCGCATGAGATCCATCACGGTGGGACGCCCTTCCTCATCGGAGACCGTGCTCACGTAGCCCCGGGGCTTGTGCATGAGAAACACGAGGCGGCGTGTCGGTCGCGCGACCGGCTTGCCGTCGACAGTGACCGTGTGTTCCGCGGGCACGATGCGCGTGCCCAGCTCCTTCACGATCTTGCCGTCGATCCGAACCCGCCCCTCGGCAATGATCCGGTCGGCACCGCGGCGCGATGCTACGCCCAGTTGCGCCAGGTATTGATTGAGGCGGATGCCCCCGTCGTCACGGGCGGATGTCATCGCTGTCATCATCCGTGTTTTCCGGGTTCTCAACTTCGTCGCTGTTTTCCGCGAGATCGACGCTGCCGCGGGTGAGAGGGCGGTTCATGGGCTCTTCGATGCGCGGCCCCAGCGTGGCGGCCCGGGCCGCCGGGGCCGGCTTGCCATCCAGGCCATTCGGAGCGTCGAGGCTCGCGTCGTCTTCGATGCCGGTCTCCGCCACGAGGCGGTCCACGAGGGCATCGCCGCTTCCCACGTTTTCATTTTCGACCGGAGCGTCGCCCTCGATGGCCATTTCGGCGCTGGCTTCCTTGGCGAGCAGCGCCTCCAGGTCTTCCATGCTGGGAAGATCGCGCAACGAATTGAGGCCGAGATATTCCAGGAACTCCTGCGTGGTGCCGTAGAGGAAGGGCGCGCCCAGCACCTTCGCCTTGCCCACGATCTGAACCAGCGAGCGTTCCATCAGATTGGCGACCACGCTGCCGCTGCCGACGCCGCGAATGGATTCGATCTCGGCGCGCGTGATGGGTTGCTTGTAGGCAATGATGGCAAGCGTCTCGAGTCCCGCGCGCGAGAGGCGGAACTTGCGCCGGCCGGCGTAGAGGCGCGACACGTATGGCGCGTAATCGGGACGCGTCGCCAGGCGATATCCTCCCGCCACCTGCTCGATGCCGATGCTCCACGCTTCCGCGTTGGCGCGCGCGTTCCAGGTTTCGATAGCCTGCTTGACGTCTGCGGCCGTGACGTCTTCGATCAGCGCCGCGATCTTGCGCGCGGAAAGCGCCTCGTCGGACGCAAACAGGAGCGCAAGTACGATGTTATCGAGGTTCGGATTCTCCATGTTCGTCCAGTGCGCCGTCGTCGGCGTCGGTTGAGTCGTGCAATGCGTGGGTCTCGGGCGCGTGCATGGAAAGATCGTTGTCGTCCTTCTCGTCGACGAAAGGCGTGCTCATCTCGGGCGGAACGCCGGTCTCGCCCTCCCAGTCGATCTCTCCCATGTCACGGCCGAAGTTGGCGCCGCGGTATACCCAGATAGGTCCAAACGAAGCTTCCTGCTCGACGCGCGCCTGCCCGTGTTTGAGCAGCTCCAGAACCGCCATCAGGGTCACGATGAGTTCCATGCGGCTCCGGCTCTCCGCGAATAGGTCCGTGAACAACATGGGCTCGCGCGCGCCCAGTGCGCTGCGCACCACGTCGATCTTTTCTTCAATGGTGAAGGACTCGAGTTCGACTTCGCGCACCGGCGCGCCCTCGAACTGTGTCATCACTTCCTGGAACGCCTTCATCAGGTGGTAGAGACTCAAATCGAGCTCCGGCTCCACCATCTGGCTCTTGTCCTCGAGGCCGGGCGGGCGCAGGAAGATGTGCTGGCGGTGTTCTTCCATCTCGCGCAGGCCCTTGGCTGCCTCCACCATTTTCTTGTACTCGAGCAGGGAGCGCACCAGCTCCTGGCGCGGGTCCTCGTCGGTGTCGTCGTCCTTGCGCAGGAGCATCTGCACCTTGATGCGCATGAGCGTGGCGGCAAGGACGAAAAAATCGCCCGCCAGCTCGATCTGCATCCCCTCCATCGCGTTCAGATAATCGAGATACTCCCGCGTGATCTTGGCGATGGGGATGTCATAGATATCGAGGTTGTCGCGCCGGATGAGATAGAGAATGACGCCGAGCGGCGCGCGAATTCCCTCCAGATCCGCCGTGAACTGAAAGTGTGCCGGACGCATATCAGCCAATGTGCATGTGCTCCCGCACCATCTGCATGGTTTCACGCGCCGCCTTGCGCGCGCGCTCGTTCCCGTCTTCGATGATCGCTTCCACTGCGCCGGGGCTGGCCTCGAGTGCCGCGCGCTTTTCACGCAGCGGCGCCAGATGCGCGGCGATAGCCGCGCCGGCCCCGCGTTTGCAATCGACACATCCGCGCTTCGCCGTGGTGCACTCCTCGTAAGTAAGCTTTGCTTCTTCGGGCGTGCCAAATTTCTGCCAGTACGTGTAGATCAGACATACTTCAGGACGCCCCGGATCGCTGCGGAGCCTGCGCTCCGGATCCGTGAACGCGGTCTTGATCTTCTTGTCGATCGCTTCGGGCGAATCCGCAATCTCGATGGTGTTGCCCAGCGACTTGCTCATGCGCCGTCCGTCGAGGCCGGGAAAACGCGCGAACTTGGTGAGCATGCCTTCGGGCTCCGGGAACACTTCACCGTAGAGACGGTTGAACTTGCGCACCAGCTCGCGCGTGATCTCGATGTGCGGGAGCTGGTCTTCGCCGACGGGCACCGTGTGGGCGCGGTACATGAGAATGTCAGCCGCCTGCAGCACCGGGTACCCGAGGTGGCCGAACGCGATCCCCTCTTCGCCCTGATCCATTTCGAGGTCGCGCACCTGCTCCTTGAGCGTCGGGTTGCGCTCCAGCCGCGGCGTGCTCACCAGCATTGCGAGCAGCAGAAACAGTTCCGCGTGCTCCTTCACGTGCGACTGCACGAAGATCGTCGACGTAACCGGGTCCAATCCGGCGCTGACCCAATCGAGGACCATCTCGCGGGTGTTCTCCGCAATCAGCGCCGTGTGCTCATAGTCCGTGGTCAGGACGTGCCAGTCCGCCACCATGAAATAGCAGAGGTAGTCCTTCTGGAGCCCCACCCAGTTCTCCAGTGCGCCGGTGTAGTTGCCCAGGTGGAGGCGTCCCGTGGGGCGGTTGCCGCTCAGGATGATCTTTTTCGAGGGGGTCAAATGGGCTCCAAGCCGCGACGTGACACGGCGTTTTGCCGCATTCTATGCGGCAGTTCATGAGGCGTCAATGGAAAGCCCCGCCGGCTACTTGCCGCGGGGATGGAAGGCGCGGTGCGCTTCGAGAATATGCTTCGTGTCGACGTGCGTGTAAACCTGCGTCGTGGCAATGTCGGCGTGACCCAGGAGCTCCTGCACGAGACGCAGGTCGGCCCCGCCTTCCAGGAGATGCGTCGCAAACGAGTGGCGCAGGACGTGCGGGCTCACCTTGCGCGTGATCCCCGCCGTTACCGCATGCTCTTTGAGGCGCTTGAAAAAACCCACGCGGGAAATCCCGCCGCCGCGCGCGTTCACGAACACGAACGCCGACAGCCGTCCGTTCAGGAGGAAGGGGCGTCCGTGATCCAGATACTTCCCCAGCGCCCGCGCCGCCGCGCGCCCAAACGGCACCACGCGCTGCTTTCCGCCCTTGCCCGTGATCGACACGATCTCGTTCTCCAGCATCAGCTGCTCCGAGTGCAACCCGCACAGTTCGGAGACGCGCAGGCCGGCGCCGTAGGCCAGCTCCAGCATGGCGCGGTCGCGCAAACCCAGCGGCGTTCCCGCGTCGGGGGCCTCCAGCAGCGACTCGACCTGAGGGAGGGTCAGCACCTTGGGCATGCGCCGGCCGATCTTGGGGCGCACGATCCGCTCCACGGCTTCGTTGGAGTTCATGCCTTCCCGCTCGAGGAAGCGGTGGAAATGGCGGATGGCCGACAGCATGCGCGCGCGGGAAGTGGCTGAGAGGCCGCGTTTGGAAAGGCGAATGGCGTGGAGCTCGATGGCGTCCGGGCCGATCCGCCGCGGGTCGGTGATGCCCTGCTCCTCGAGCGTGTCGGCCAGGGCATTCAGGTCCCGGCCGTAGGCGCGGATGGTGTTGGGCAGGAGCCCTTTCTCGATCACCAGGTAGTGAAGAAAGGCGTCTACGGCCCCGTCCATGGTGGTTTTCATGGCGCTTGACGGCTCCCGGGGTGTTCTGGTAAATTCGCCCGTCTGATTATTGCAGGAGGACTTCTGAATGCCACAACATAAATCGTGTGAGAAACGACTGAAGCAGGACGAGAAGCGCAACGCGCGTAACCGTGCTGCCATGAGCAGCCTGCGCCTGGCCCTGCGCAACTACCGCGCTCTCGAGGCCGGCAAGCGTCCGGCCGAGTACGCCGCGTTCCAGTCGCTGCTCGACCGGGCGGTTACCAAGGGCATCATTTCGAAGAATCGTGCTGCCCGCCTGAAGTCGCGCCTCGCACCTGTCGCCAAGGCCGCTTAGGTGTCCGACGGCAGAATTGAAATGCAAACGCCGTCCATCGCGAGATGGGCGGCGTTCTTGTTCTGCCGCTGAACTACGCGGCGTAGTATTTCTTCACCACCGAAACCACATCGCCCAGCTTCAGCACGTCTGCCTTGTCTTCGAGACGGTAGTAGATCTCCGCATTCCCGTCCTTGAGATTGCGCTCGCCCAGCGTCACGCGCACCGGCACACCGATGAGCTCCGCGTCCTTGAACTTCGGCCCCGGGCGCAGGTCGCGATCGTCCATTAGGACGTCAAACCCGGCCGCGCCGAGCTCCGCGTAGATTTTCTCCGCCGCATTCACCGTCGTCTCATCGGAGATGTTCACCAGCGTCAGCACGACATGGAACGGCGTCAGCGACTTCGGCCAGCGAATGCCCTTTTCGTCGTGGTGCTGTTCGATCGTGGCCGCCACCGCGCGCGACACGCCGAAGCCGTAGCATCCCATGATGAACGGCTTCTCCTTCCCTTCCGTGTCGAGGAACGTGGCCTTCATGGCCGCGCTGTACTTCGTATCCAGTTTGAAGATGTGGCCAATCTCCACGCCGCGCTGCAACTCGAGGTCGCCCTTCTGGCAGTTCGGGCAGATGTCGCCGGCCTTCGCGGTCGAGAGCGCAATGGTCTTGCCGGCCTTGAAGTCCGTGCCCATGCGCACGCCGCGCAGGTGCATGTCCTTCTGGTTGGCGCCGACGATCATGCCGTCGTACTTCTCGAGGTGCGAGTCGGCGATGATTTCCACGCCTTTCAACCCGACCGGACCCGAGAATCCGACCGGACCGCCCGTGGCTGCCAGAATCTCCGCTTCATCCAGCGGACGGAAATCCGGCGAGCCGATTACCTTCGCGAAGCGAATCTCGTTGAGCTCGCGGTCACCCGGGACCAACGCCGCGATGATGCGGTCGCCGGAGCGGAACAGGAGCGTCTTCACCAGGCGCTGCGGCGACACCTTGAGGAATGTGCTCACTTCCTCCACCGTGTGCGCCCCCGGCGTCGCCACTTCTTTGAGTCCCGCCGGCTCTTTCTCGATCTGGCGCGGGCCGCCGCTATCAGCGCGCTCGTCGTTGGCCGCATAGCCGCAGTGGGCGCAGCGGAACATCACACTCTCGC
>CAZULB010000117.1:0-9441 GCA_964621155.1 uncultured bacterium
GCATGCCTAATCCACGCCGCCAGCGTTCGTTCTGAGCCAGGATCAAACTCTCCGTTGTAGAAGATTTTCAATCCTTTGAATCAGAAACTCGACCGAGCAAAAAGCAGATTGCAAACCACCTCTCTCTTGCGAGAGCGATGATTCGCCGCGTCTGTTTCGCCCAGCCGGTTCGACTGACAATCTCTTTGAGTACTAACAAGGGCTGTTTGCCTTGCGATCCCGCGATAGCGGAGACGCGCAGCGCACAGCCTCAAATCGACTCGACTAAAGGCTCACACACACTATTCGATTTTCAAAGATCGTGTCGGACAGGAAGAAACTCCCTGAGTCCGAAGTAGCTAATTCTATCCGCAAAAAAGTCGGCAAGAATTCGCTGAGGTAACGGCCAATATATCCGAGCTGCCCAACACCGTCAATGGCCTTTTTTGCAAAATTCCGAAGAAATTCTCGAGATCCGGGCCGACGAAACAACCCATTGATTTTTAGCGCGTTACACTTGAGTCCGGCGCCGACGCCGGCTTCGATCCCGGGTTCAGCAGCGTTTCGAAAGCAGCCTGGTGCCCGCGATAGTTCCAATGCTGCCATTGCAGGTCCATCCCCTGCAATGCACGCAGGGCGAATCCGGCCGTCATGGGGACGTAGACGAAGCCCTCGGCCCGCGCCAGCGCCGCCAGATCCTCGTCGAAATAGCCCGGATTGAACGACGGATCCGCCTCTTTCGCGCGCGCGACGGCGTCCGGCTCGTATACGAGCGGCACCGAACCCAGTTCGAAGAGAACGCCGCGACTTGTGCAGGCCGAGGCCATCTTCGCGATCAGGTACTTGCAAAGTGTGTAGTTCTCTGCAAACAGCGAGTCCGGATGCGCGGTGCACAGGCTGAGTTCGGGCCCCCACCCGCTTGCGTCGCGCACACCCTGTTGCGCGCGCGCGAGGCGCGCGGCGTTGTAGCGCTCGACCACGAGCGACACCAGCGCGGAGTGCTGCTTGAGGAAATTGATCCGCTCGCGCATGCGAAAATCACGGCGCATGACGAATGACTTGTCCATCGTGATGTCCCGGTCAATTCCGGAGCGTTTCGGTTCCAGAAACGGACGGCACTTGTCGGCGGCCGTCAAACGGCTCACATCGGCGATGTCGTTCTGCGGCGTGAACAACAGCAGAACCGCGTCGGGATGACACGGAAGCACATCGCGCTCGAGCACGATGAACTCTTCCGTCGGCGACATCCCCGAGCGTCCAAAGTTCATCACCTCGACGTTGTCGAACGCCGGCGGATGCACGCGCTGGAAGGCGCGCTCGGCGCGGGCGACAAACGTGCTGTCCTGCTCGACCTGGAACGCTTCCACGTAGCTGTCGCCCAACACGGCGATGCGGAAGGTTCCCGCGGGCTTGTCGACAGACCTCTCGCGGTCGCGCCATCCCATCGAGTTGATGTGGCCGGTGATGGCGTGGTCGTTCTCGCCGAAAAACCAGTATTCGCGCCCCGGCGTGAAACGCCATCCAATATCGCGATCGGGCTCGGTCCACGACACGCGGGCATGAAAGAGATGGGTGGTACGCAGGACCACTTCGATTATCCCGCAAACCACCAGGAGCGAGATCAATATCGTGGTAGTTTTTCTCAGCATGGTGTGCCCGCGCTGACGCGCGGGCGATTGGCGTGGCGATACAGCCGGTCGAGGAACTCATCGGCAGCGCGGTCCCAGTCGAAACGCTTCACTTCCTCGATCGCGCTGAAAGCCAGGCGTTCGCGCAGACCGGTATCATCCATCATGCGTACCATGGCGGATGCCAGCGCGGCGGAGTCGCGCACCGGAACCAGCAGCGCCGTGCGCTCGTGAAACGCAAAATCTCCCACGCCGCCGATGTCCGTGCACACCACCGGAGTTCCGCACGCCATGGCTTCGAAGACCGGGTTGTTCCAGCCCGCGTGCCACTGCGCATCGACGAACAGATCCGCAGCCGCGTAGGTGCGCGCCATATCACTCTGAGCGATGCCCTTTCCGTGGTAGGTCACAAGTTCGATACGACGTCCCGCGGGCATGCTGTCCATCGCTTTTATAATAGAGGCCGTCCCCTTGTGCTCCCGGCGGTCGCCCGAGCACAGAACGCGAAAAACCCCATCCCGGACCCGGGCGCCCTCCACGGGGTGAAACAACTCCCGGTTGAGTCCCCCCAGCTGCAGCTCGCACTCCATGCGCATGTGTTCGCGCAGCCACTGCTGGATCCAGCTGGCGTTGGCCACCATTACAAACGGCAGCTGCAAGGCGCGTTTCAACGCGAGCATGCGGCCCTTGCGCGGCCAGAATATCTTGGGATCGAAGCGCAGGAGCTTGTCGCGATCGTAGAGCTCCAGGATGTAGAACACCCGGACTGCGGCGCGACAGCGCCGCACGTGCGGATAATCCGGCGGATTGTTGAAGATCACGACATCGTGAGCGTCCGCATGCAATTCGGAGAGCGGCCGTACCCGCGCTCGACACTCCATCCATGTGCAGGCCTGACCCGACGGGTGATAGATCGTCACCGTTTCGCCGCGATCGACGAAACGATTGGAGAACTCGAGAATGCGGCGGATGCCGCCGTAAAGCTCGAGGTGTGGCTCGACAAACGAAATGCGCACGCCGCCGAGTGTAGCGAAATCGCGCGCCGGGAGGCGCGCAAAAAAAAGAAGGGCGCCACCCCGAGGCAGCGCCCTTCGCAGAGAAAGAATGAGCGTCGCGAGCTAGCGCGTGAACACCTTGTCGAGATAGCGCACGTAGCTGAGCTCGGCAGTGCCGCAATAGTAGTTCTTCTTACGATAGTCCCACGGCTCGATGTCCTTGTAGACGATGCCGCCCACAAAGTCCTGCTTGGTCGCCATCAACATGCGCATAAGGATCTCGAGGCTCGGGCGCAGGCCGTCGCGGCGGCCGTAGCCGGGAATGCGCAGCTTCGGAATCTGTCCCCACGACGAAGGCTCGTAGCCTGAAATCACCCAGGCCGTGTCCTCGGGCGCATACGAGAGGCGCGCCTGGATTGCGTACTTCTTGCCGATCATGGCGCGCAGGCCCTCGGTGTCGTTCCACTTGAACACGCCCATGTTGACGACGTTATAGTCGTCGGGCGGCTTGAAGCTCATCGCATCCTGCGTGCGCGGGAACGCAATCGGCTTGTCCTGCGGAATAGAGATGGAATCCTTTGGCGTCACGATGTTCTGCACTTCGAAGTGCACGATGGGGCTGAAGCTCTTGATGACGCGGAACGAAGCGCTGTCGGGTTCGGCGATACTGTCCATTTTCGCCGCAATGTTGTTGCCCGTGAAGAACTCGGTCAAGTTGGCCTGCTTCACGACAAGGATATCGCCGAGCTTGTCGACGATCTGCGGCTTGATGATCTTGTACTGGAACTCGTCGCTGATGACCTCACCATAGGTGGCTTCGCGCAAAGTGGCTTCCAGATACGGATCCTCGACCACTTCCTTCTTGTTACAGCCGGTGAAGGTTGCAGCAAGGGTGCACGCGGCCCACACCAACAACAACTCTCGCTTCATCGATTTCTCTCCTGGAAAATTGGACTGTTCCCTGGCCCGTGCGGGGGCGGAGTCCTGGTGCCACTCTGGCGGTTTGGTGGTCCGAAAAGGCGACAGTAGGGCGGAACCTTAGCATCGGGGTCCGACTCTGTCAATCGACAACCGGACGCGGCAGGGATTGACGGACCTTCCCCCGTCCACTAACTTTAAGTCGGACTTGGGACGCTTTCTGCGCACTGTGACTAATTGAAAATTCGGAGTATCGCGCGAACAGGACCTATGGAGGATTCTCGCCATCGGCCCAAGTGGCTGCTTGTCCGTGTCGCGTTCTACCTCCTCGTCGTGGTGGTAGTAATCGTGCTGCGCGGTCCGGCGCTCCGGATGGGCGGCACGGGCTTTCGCTTTTCGACCGAGAGCGACACAGTCAAGACGATCACGCTGGCAGGCGTCGAACTGGCGCCCGAACTCGTGCCCCGGATCATTTCGGACTACGAGTTCGCGTTCCCAGAACTGCGCGTGAACGTCATGGAAGGCGGCACGGCGCGGGCGCTGGAAGCAATGGCCAACCATCGCGCTGCGGTCGGGCTCATGTACCGCCCGCCCAACCAGGACGAGCGCGCCATCGTGATGTCCGCGGTGAACGACTCGGTGCTGTGCTTCCCCATCGCGCTCGGGGGCATCGAGATCCTGGCGCACGACGGCGCCGGACCGGATTCGCTGGCAATGGATGATCTGCGCCGTGCGCTGCGCGGCGACGCGGTTCCGGCTTTCGACACCGTGTGGGCTTCCGACCCGAACGACGGACTCTGGGATGCGCTGCGCAAGTGTCTCGGTTTTTCGCGGGGCGCGCCGGTACCGCCGAACGTGAAGTTCTTGAAGGATGAGAAGCAGGTGGTTGACGCCGTGATCGCGGATCCGCGGGGGATCGGAATTACGAGTACGCTGAGCCTGCCCGATACGGTGGTGAGCCAGGGCGTGCACGCGGTGGCGGTCCGACCCGACAAAGGCGGCGTGGCCGCCATGCCCGAATATGAACGAATCGGTTACGGTGACTATCCCCTGTATCACTATCTTTATGCCGCGTGTCTCGCCAACGGCAGCGTACGCGGCGCCATGTTCGTTACGCATCTGACGAGCGATCGCGGACAGCGCCAGATCGAGCGCGCGGGTTTTCTGCCCGCGCGACAGACGGCCCGCTCGATCGTCATTACAACGCACCCGCCGGGTGATTATGGTTCGAAGGAGGACCAATGACCGTGATCTCACAGTCCCGTCAACCCCACGCAGGAGCACTTGCGGTGCGCCTGCCGGCTCCCCTCACGGTCGCCCTGTTGGCGATGCTTGCGATGTGTCTGTTGCTGTGCATGCGTGCGACGAACGCCAGCGCACAGAAGAGCTACCGCTACGAAGACGATCCTATTCGCGCAGGCACCAAGGCGCTCGAGGAGAACAAGCTCGACGTCGCCAAGACCAAGTTCGACGAGGCCATCGCGGCGAGCTACCAGCTCCCCAAGGCCAAGTGGGGTCTGGCGGAAGTGGATGCGCGCACCGGCCGCCTCGAAGAAGCGGAGGCGCTCTACCGCGACGCGCTCGACATGAGCAAGCGCGCCGGCGACAAGTCCTTTGCCGAAGCTCACGCCGGTTTGGGCATCATCCTGATCGACGCTGAGAAATGGCCGGAAGGCGCCGAGCACATCGCTGAAGCGCGCAAACAGAACGGTGGCTATTGGCCCGGCATCTACGGCGAAGCACGCGTGCTCATTCACGACAAGAAGTTCGACAAGGCAAAATCGCAGCTGGACTTTGGCGGCAGCCGCCGTGGCGTGGGCCAGGGCGAGGATCTATACCACCGCGGTCTCGCCATCTACTACATCGCGACCAACGACCTCAAGTCGGCGGAGACGGAAGCGCTCAGCGCGCTGCACCTGAATCCGTCGGATCCGCGCCACGGCAGGCTCGTGGCACTCGTGTACGAAAAGCGCAACGTGCCGCAGCTGGCCATCAACGCAGTCGAAGAAGTGTTGCGCACGCCGGGCTTCACTCCCACGGCGTCATTCCTCCACTACACCGGCACGTTGTACCAGAAGGCCGAGAACTACACCGAGGCGCGCAACAAGTACGTCAAAGCCGTCGAGCTCGACTCCACCTACACGCCCGTGCTCAAGGATCTGGCAGGCCTGTATATGATGGCCAAACAGTATGATCGCGCGTCGGGTATCTATCTTCGTTACGTGCAGCTCGAACCGGACGACATCATGGCCAAGGTGGGCCTGTCCGAGTCGCTGAGCGAGGCGGGCCGCTACCAGCAGGCGCTCAAGACGGCAAACGAGGCCATGCAGGCGGACAGCACGCGCTGGCAGGTGCGCCTTGCGTACGCGCGCGCCGCCATCCGCAGTCGCAGCAAGGCCGACCAATCGCGCGCCGCGGCGATGTTCGCGGCGCTGCCGGACAGCGCCCAGCTCGAGGCCGACGACTTCGCGTTGATCGGTGCGCAGCAGGTGGACGCGCAACAGCCGGAGCTTGCGCGCCGCAACCTCAACAAGGCGGTGGCCATGGACTCGACGTCGGCCGAGGCGTACTTCCAACTCGGCCTGATGCAGTTCAAGGGCCAGCATCCGGATTCGGCCGTTGTGTATTTCCGCCAGGCCATCCGCCACGACAACAAGAAGCCGCTCTACTTCCTGAATCTGGGCGTCGCGCAATTCCAGCTCAAGCAGCTCGATAAGGCGGTGCCTGCGTTCCGCAGTGCCATCGCACTCGACAGGAAGCTTGTCATCGGACACGTACTGCTCGGACAGGCCCTGGTCTCGCAGGATTCGCTGGCGCTGGCGCAGAAGTCTTACGAGAACGCGCTCGCCATCGACCCCGCCAACAGCAAAGCGCTGCGCGGGATCGGATTCATCCACCTGCGCAATCAGAACTTCGAGGAGGCGGCCAACGCCTACAAGATGTCGACCACGTCGGAACCCAAGAACGCCGACGGCTGGGCCGGCCTCGGCCAGGCGTACCTGGGCATGCGTAACCTGGACGACGCCGAGTCGGCGTTCCGGAAGGCGCAGGCCATCGACCCCAACAACGCCACGCTCAAGCGCGGCATGGAGACCCTGAACAAGGCCCGCGGGGGATGAGGATAAGGACAGGGTTGCCTTTTTCGTTTGACGAGAGAGGTGCGGGCCGCTAGACTGCAATCTCCCCGCGCCTCTTAAGTTACACCCGGCGCACCAGATCACGATAACGCACGCATACGACGCACGCAGCGCGATGGCGGGAGCCATGCCCGCGCCAGTCTCGGAAGGAGCGGAATGAAACGGTTCATATTTCTCTTCATTTTTGTCGCCTCGGTGGTGGTTTCGTACTTCATCTGGGTGAACTCGCCGGAGTACCTGAAGGCCGGCGGTCCGCTCCTCGTCATCGGTCTCACATGCTTCTTCCTCACCTTCACCTTCACCGTCGAGCGTGCGCTGGTTCTCTGGCGCGCGGGCGGTAAGGGCGGCGTTGCCAAGTTTATTCGCGCGGTCAAGGAAGGCATCCAGGCCGGCGACATGGAAAAAGCCATCGAAGCCTGCCGCAAGCACGGTGGAACGCTGGGTAACGTGGTCGGCGCGGGTCTCGAGCGCTACGAGCTCACCAAGCCCGTGGCCGCCAACGACCGCGAACTGCTGGAAGAAACCAAGCACGCCATCGAAGAAGCAACCGCGCTGGAAACGCCGATTCTCGAGCGCAACCTGAGCGCTCTGTCGACCATCGCGTCGATCGCCACCATGCTCGGTCTGCTCGGCACCACCATCGGCATGATCCGCTCCTTCCATGCCATGGGCCAGGCCGGCGCACCGGACGCGGTTCAGCTCGCCATCGGTATTTCGGAAGCGCTCGTGAACACCGCGCTCGGTCTCACGACCGCCATCATCGGTATCATGCTCTACAACTACTTCGCGACACGCGTGGACAACTTCCAGAGCTCGATCGAAGAGACGAGCTTCGAAGTCATGGACCTGCTCAGACACTCGAGCATGCAGGGCGGCTTCGGCGGAATGGCGCAGTCGAACAAAGAAGGTTCGTAGTCCGTGTCCAAGAAGAAACGCATCGGGATCAAGATCGACATGACCCCCATGGTCGATGTCGCGTTCCTGCTCCTCATCTTCTTCATGACGACGACGTCGTTCAAGCCGCCTGAGCAGGTGAGCGTCCAGCTTCCGGGATCGAAATCCGAGATTCACGTTCCGGAAACCAAGACGATCATTCTCACGGTGAACAAGAACGGCGAGACGTATATTTCGGACGAGGATCTCTCGAAGACCAATCTCGTCGCAAAGACGGACCTGGTGGCCGCCATCAATACGTGGCGCGCCAAGAACCCGGCCGCCGTGGTGGTGCTCAAGGGCGACCGTGACGGCAAGTACGGCGACATGGCCGACGTGATGGAAGCGCTCAAGGAAACGCACACGCTGCGGTTCAACCTGATGACGGACATCAAGGACATCAGTGGCAAGGACGCCAAGGGTGCCAAGGGTGCCAAAAAGGGCGGGCGCGGCGGCCGCGCCAAGAAGCACTAGGAAAGGGGGGAGGAAACCGTGGCTGACGTACAAACAGCAGATAGTAAAGGCGGGAAAACAGCACTGGGCTTGCGCAAGCGCAAGCGCGTGGGCATTCGCGTCGACATGACACCGATGGTGGACGTTGCCTTCCTCCTGCTCATCTTCTTCATGGTCACGACCGTCTTCCGTCGTCCCCTCGCCATGGAAATGAATCTCCCCGAATCGGGCGCCACAGTGAAGGTCAAGGAGAGCAATGTCATGACCGTCTACGTCGCCAAGGACGGGAGCATGATGTACGACGTCGGCAAGCGCGGTCTGCAGCCGCTGTCGTGGACCGAACTGCGCGAAACCCTCGTGCTCGAAAACGACTACAACCCCGAGCTCGTGATCCTGGTCAAGGTGGACCGCGAGGCCAAGTACAACAACATGGTGAATATGCTCGACACGCTGGATGAAGCGCGCCTGGGCCGCTTCAGCATCATCCCCATGACGGAGATGGACAAGGCGGTTCTGGAAGGCGGCGGATTGTAGTGCCGCTGATCAAGTCATTCTCGCTGGCCAATGCCGGCCATCTGCCCCTTACCGGCGACCTCCACCCGCTGCGCCGGGAGGCCACGCGCTGGTTGTCGTGGAGCAACGTCATCTGCATCGGCATCGGCGGCGCCATCTTCGCGAGCTGGTACGTGTACTCGCACGCCAAGAAGGAAGAGGTCGTGCCGCGCAACGTGCAGATCGTGAAGTTCACCGAGCTCGGCGTTCCGCCGTCGATCCAGAAGGAATCCGCACCCCAGGTGAACGTGGCCGAAGCCATCACGCCGCCGACGATCGGTGTGCCCGAGCCGGTGCCCGACGCCGAAGCGACCGAGTCGACGATTGCGTCGCAGTCGGAAATGTCCGACGCGCTCGCCCCCATCACCGCCTCCGACATGGGCGGCGAGGGCGACTCTCTGGTGGTCGACAACAGCGGGCGCGAGCCCGCGCCCGGTGAGTTCGTCCCCTTCGATGAGCTTCCGGTTCTGCTTTCCGTCCAGCCGCCGGTCTATCCGGAAATGGTGCGAGAGGCCGGCATCGACGGCACCGTCACCGTGCAGGTGCTGGTAGGCAAGGACGGCAAGGTTAAGCAGGCCCAGGCCATCGACGGCCCCGCGCCGCTGCGGGAGTCCGGCGTCGCCTCGGCCCGCAGCGCCATTTTCAAACCCGCGCTCCAGGGCACCAGCCCCGTCGAAGTGTGGGTCATGGTCCCGATCACCTTCCAGCTGAACAGATAGGCGAAAAGGCCGTCGTCCTGGCGGCCTTTTTATTGTATTGCCGCGCCTCGGCAAGTCTCCGCGCGGCGAAGGGTATTGCCGCGCCTCGGCAAGTCTCCGCGCGGCGAAGGGTATTGCCGCGCCTCGG
>CAZULB010000118.1:0-9246 GCA_964621155.1 uncultured bacterium
GACCGGGAGATGCAGACCCTGCTCGCGGAGATGGAAGCCGGAACGGTGAGGCAGATTGCGCCCCTCGAAGAACAGCGTCAGTTCCCGGCCGTACACGTTGAACTGTTTCCTGCCCTGGAGGCTCAGCCGGTGTGTCGGCTCCAACCGGCGCGAGTTTTCGAGCTCGGGGGCCTGCTTGCGCGCAAAACGATCGACGGGCGTCCACGGCAATCCCGAACCATAGGAATAGATCGCGGTGGCCCCCCACTTGTTCCGGTCCGCCAGTCGCATCGTGACATTGAACGTGTGCCGCTGGTCCCAGTCGAGCGGGCGTTCGTCGGTGGGAAGATGCGTGAGCCCGGCGGCGGAGCGTCCGAAGTCCGCGTCCGAGGCAACCCCGTCGGCGAACGAGTACGTGTAGTACACCTCGAAACCGAGCCGGCGAGTGAGTCGCTTCTCCAGCGAGAGCTCGAGCCCGCGCGAACTGGCGTACGTCCGGTTCACATAACGCAGCGATTGAATCCCCGTCGAGTCCGTGAACTGCGTGGATGAAATCAAACCGTAGATGTCCTTGTTGAACACGACAAAGTTGGCGGCGATGTCGTCGGTGAACTGGTGCGCGATACCGGCCTGGTAGCTCACGGTCAACTCGGGTTCGAGATTCGGATTTCCCAGCGTTCCCGTGGTGCTGACCGGATCCTGCGAGTGGAAGAGATACACTCGGCTGGGCCACTGCGTGAAGCGGCCGTAGTGAAAGAAGAACTTGTCGCGGTCGGTGATCGGAAACGCCACCCCCAGCCGCGGCGAGAGGTTCGACTTGAAGGTGTCCACGCGCGGATCAATCTCATCATTGGTGATGAGGATCTCGTCGTTGTTCCCCACCGTGAGCCACTCGAAACGAAGGCCGCCGTTGATCACCATGCCCTCGTGCTCCCATTTGTCCTGCACGTACACGGCGCCCTCGGCGTTGAAACTGCGGTAGACGTTCACGTCGAGCCCCTGCTGCACGGTTCTCGTTGCCGTGTTCACGCGCTGCTGGCCGGGAAAAGCGCGCTCGTCGTTCATCAGATCGTTGTAGATCACCTGCACGCCGCTCTTCACGCGGTGGCCCTTGAACTGCTCCGACGTGACATCACCGCGCATCAGCCACTGCACCGATTGCTGGTCGGAATAGAAGGGATAGTCGTAGGCAGTGACGAGATACGGCGCGCTGTCGTCGGTGTACCACGTCGCCGTGGTGACACCGCCGGTCAGCACGGTGCCGTTGGGGAGCGTCACCGGCAGGCCGGCCGTGCTGAACTCGGCGGGTGATTTGGGATCGCCGTTCTCGTCCAGCACCGTGGCGCGGGTGTGCAGGTCGAGGCGGCTCAGGTCGATCGCGTAGCTGAGTCCGCGCTTGAGCAGGTGTTTGAACCCGAGCTTGAGCTGAAGATTGTCCGAACGCGTCTCGGGCGTATGTGTCGCCGAGTTGAAGGGCACGAACGATGAATCCTCGGCGGCGCCATCCAGATAGGGTTTGAACTGGCTCTGGTTACGCTGGAATCCTGCGAAGAGCGGCCAGGGCTTGTAACCGGTTATGGTGCCGTCCGCGGTGCGCACGACTTCGTCCCACACCACCGTGACGACGGTGTTGCCGATGTCAAGGTCAGCAGCGCGAAAATTTGTGTACGTAACCGGAACCTGCGTGCCGTCGGCGTTGCGCTCGATCGATTGCACGATCACCGGCCGGATGTGCAGCCGGCGCTCACGAGTCGCCTCGTCCTTGATCTCCGCCCACGGTCCATGATTGAAACTGCGCACGGCTCCGAACTCCATGACCTCCGTCTGTCCCGGCTCGGGCGCCACCGCGTAGACAAGCTGTTGGAAGTACCACACCTTGCCAACGTAGCCGCTCACGTTCCAGTTGTTGAGAAACTGGTCGGAGCGCGACGTGGAGTAAATCGCCTCGCCGTTGACCTTTATACTCTTCTGCGGGTTGTAGGTGAGTTTGCCCTGCATGTTGTACGCCGCCGACTGCCGCTCGCGGAACTTGAGAAAATCGGTGAGCTTGTGCTCGGGGCGCGGCTCGATGGTGGTATTTTCCGTGTCCGACCATACGCCCTCACCGGAGACGAAGTACCGCAGCGGTTTCCACCAGGTCGGTCCACCGAGACTCAACGCCAGCCTGTCCATGTTGGAGTAGGACTTGTCGGATCGGCCGAAATCGTCGGTAAAGTAGCGCATCTCGCCACTGAACTCGTCGCCACCTTCGCGCGTCTTGAGATTGATTACTGACGATTGCGCGTCGCCATACTCGGGATCCATCCCACCGGTGATGATTTCCGCCTCCGCCGTGCTGATGGTGCTCAGACCCAGTGTCCCGCCGGCGAGTGGATCGTCGACCCTCACACCGTCAATGAGGATGCTGTTTTCGTCGGCGCGTCCTCCGCCCACGTGCATTTCGTTGCCATTCATGACGACGCCGGAGGTGAGCGATACCGCTGCGGTAGGACCGTCGATGGGCATGTCCTTCATCCGGTCTCCATCCATGCTCGATCCGTTGTCCGTCTCGGTCACTTCCACCATGGGACGCTTGCCGTACACCGTGATCTCGTTGACGTGGATGAAATCGACTTTCATCTGGAAATTCGCGACCAGCGTCGCGCCGCTCCTTACCTCGATGTCGCGGTTGACGACTGCATAGCCCATTCTCCGGACCGTCAGCTGATAGCGCCCGGGCGGGACGACAATACTGTAGCTGCCATCCGCTCGCGCGGTTCCTCCCCACGTCGTTCCGGTCAGCATGAGACTGGTGTAGCCGAGCGGCTTCCCATCGGCGTCGCTGATCTTTCCGGTGATGGTGCCGGTCTGGGTCTGACCGAGCACGGGCGTCAGCAAAATGCCCATCGCAAGAATCCAGGAGCGGCTGGAAATAATGAACACGGTCGAACCCCTTTTCGGTTTCGCGCGCGACGCGGTCGGCGCATCGTCGTGTGGGGTCCGAATCTCGAGCGCGGGCGTGAAGCCCGTGCACAGAAAATATCAGCGTGGGGTATGCCGGTGGCCGAAGCGGGGCGTCCGCAACCGGTTCGTCATGCGTGTGGGGAGGTCTCGTCGCCGCGCGGTGGATCGAGCGCGACGTTCCGTCGTTGTGGGATTCGCGGGCAATATAGGAGCGCGTCAAGCGCTCCGTCAACAACTATCCAGCGCGACTACTTTTCGTAGAGCCAGCACGCGGTGCGGTGCCCCGCCTCATATTCCTTGAGCGGCGGCGTCTGTTCGCGGCAGATCGACATCGCGTGCGGACAGCGCGTATGAAACGCGCAGCCTTTGGGCACGTTGGCCGGGCTGGGCACATCGCCCGGAAGCAGAATACGCTGGCGGCGTTTGGCCGGGTCGATACTCGGCACCGCCGAGAGCAGCGCTTGCGTGTAGGGATGCCTGGGTGCCTTGTACAGTTCGGGCGCCGGCGCAATCTCCACGATGCGCCCGAGGTACATGACGGCGACGCGGTCGCTGATGTACTCGACCACGCCGAGGTCGTGCGCGATGAACAGGTACGTGAGGCCGAGGGCATCCTGCAGATCTTTGAGCAGGTTGATGATCTGGGCCTGAATCGACATGTCGAGAGCGCTGACCGGTTCGTCCGCGATGATAAGGTCGGGACTCACGGCCAGGGCGCGGGCAATTCCGATACGCTGGCGCTGGCCGCCGGAGAATTCGTGCGGGTAGCGGCTCATGTGTTCGGCGGGGATGCCCACGCGATCGAGCAGTTCGGCGACGCGCGCGCGCACCGCATCACCCGTCGCGAGCTTGTGAATTTTCACCGCTTCCGCAATCATGCTGCCCACGGTGAGACGCGGGTTCAGCGAACCGTAGGGATCCTGGAAAACCACCTGCATGCGCTTGCGCAGGCTGCGCATCTCGTTCGCCTTGAGCGAGAGCACCGGAATGTTGTCGAAGTACACTTCGCCGCCGGTCACTTCGGTGAGGCGAAGAATGGCGCGCGAGAGCGTGGTCTTGCCGCAGCCGCTTTCGCCCACCAGCCCCAGCGTCTCACCGCGCTTCACCTCGAAGCTCACGCCGTCTACGGCTTTCACGTGTCCCACCACCCGCGAGAGCACGCCGCGACGAATCGGATAGTGCTTGCTCAGGTTTTCGACACGCAGCAGCGCGCCGTTCTCACCCGAAGCAGGCTCGTGCGCCGGACGCGATTCGGTCAGCGTATCAACCACGGTGCACGTCCTTCCAGCAGCGGATGGCATGATCGGGGCTCACGTCGCGCAACGCGATGTTCTCGTTGTCGCAACGGTACTCGGCGTACTTGCAGCGATCGGAGAAACGGCAGCCGCGCGGCAGATCGAGCAGATCGGGAACTTTCCCGGGAATAACCTTGAGGCGTTCGCCGCGCATTGCGAGACTCGGAATCGACTCGCGCAGTCCCATGGTGTAGGGATGGCGTGGGTCGCTGAAGAGATCCTGCGTGGTGGCGACTTCCATCACCTTGCCCGCGTACATCACGATGACACGACGGCAGGTTTCAGCGATCACGCCGAGGTCGTGTGTGATCATGAGAATCGCCATGCCCAGCTGCTCCTGCAGCGAGAGCAGGAGGTCGATGATCTGGGCCTGAATGGTGACATCGAGCGCGGTGGTCGGCTCATCGGCGATGAGAAGCTTCGGATTGCACGAAAGCGCCATCGCGATCATCACACGCTGGCGCATACCGCCCGAGAGCTGGTGCGGATACGATTTGGCGACGCGCGCGGGATCGGGAATCTTCACCATCGACAGCATCTCCAGCGTGCGCTCGTAGGCTTCACGCTTGGAAAGCTTCTGATGCAGCACCACGGCTTCCTCCACCTGATAGCCGCAGGTGAACACGGGATTCAGACTTGTCATCGGCTCCTGGAACACCATCGAGATCTCGTTGCCGCGAATGCGACGCATGTCGCGCTCGGGAAGCTGGAGGAGGTCGGTGCCCTTGAAGAGAATCTGTCCGCCCTCGATGCGGCCGGGCGGCGATTGAATGAGGCGCATCAGCGCCAGCGCGGTGACGGTCTTGCCGCAACCGCTCTCCCCCACCAGGCCCAGCGTTTCGCCGGGGCGGATTGCAAAGCTGGTATCGTCGACGGCGCGCGCGCGCCCTTCCGGTGTGTCGAAACTCACGCAGAGGTTCTTCACCTCGAGCAGTGAATCCACCGACGACGAATTGTCTCGCGCCGGCGTGGAGCCGACGTTGCCGCGCGTTCCTGACATGCGTCGATCGTACGTCTCAACCATTGAAATCAGCAACCAGTTCCTGTTCGGGTCTCATAACTGCGTGCCCCGTGTCTCGAGCGCATCGCGCAGGCCGTCTCCAACCAGATTGAACGCCGCGGCGGCCAGCGTGCTCGCAGTTGCCGGCGCCGCGCTCACCCACCACGCGGTTGAGAGCGCGTCGCGCCCCTCGAACACCATCGCCCCCCAGCTCGGCAGCGGCGGTTGCACGCCGAGTCCGAGAAACGAGAGCGACGACTCGAGCAGGATCACGGCGCCCGCGTTGAGTGTGGCGGCGATCATTACGTGCCCGATGGCGTGCGGCAGCAGATGCCTCCACACCAGCCCCATTTTCCCCACACCCGATGCGATGGCCGCTTCTGCAAACTCGCGACCGCGCATGCGCCGCACTTCTCCGCGCACGATACGCGCCACGCCCATCCACCCGGTCGCGGCCAGCGCCAATCCCAGCGTCAGCGCTCCCGGCCGCGCCAGCGCGGCGACGGCGAGGAGCAGAAGAATGCGCGGGAACGCCAGCATTCCGTCCACCCAGCGCATCAAAACGTCGTCGACCGCGGGACGCGACATGGCGGCGATGGCGCCTATGACCGTTCCCAACATCGTCGCCAGCGCGACGGAGACGATGCACAGCACGAGGGATGTCTTTCCGCCGTGCGCAACCCGCGCCCAAACGTCGCGCCCGAAACGATCCGTGCCCAGCACGTGTCCGGCGCCCGGTGCCGCGTAGCGCGCGCCCGCGCTCATTTCGTACGGATCACCGCTGTAAAGCGGCGCGAGCACGACGACCGCGACGAGCGCCGAGAGAATCACGAGCCCCGCCAGCGCGGCCCGGTTAGCCGCGAAACGCGTCCGCAAACGCGCGCGTGCGGCGTTTGATCGGCGGGTCCACACCGCGAGCATTATCAGCAATGCACCCAGCGCCAGTGCCGTCACTGCTTCGAGCGGGGTGAACCGGCCCCAGGACCGGGCCCGCACAACCAAAGCAATGCTGTAAACTATCGCCAGCGCTGCAAAAACGACGCCAACGGCCCCGCCGCTTCCTGTCCGTCCCGCCCGTCGGTCCGGGCGCGCTCCGGAAAATTCTGCCGGCCGCAGACTCACGCGCCTCCGGCCTCGTCGTGCGTGGCGGCGCGCGGATCGATGCGCAGCATGGCGATGTCCGCGGCCAGATTTCCGGAGATCACCAGCGCGGCGCCCAGCATGGTAATGGCGAGCACGGTGGCGTCGTCGCGCGCGCCCACCGCTTCCACCATCAGCGAGCCCATCCCCGGCCATGCGAACACGGTTTCCACCACCACGGCACCGCCGATAAGAAACGGCGCGGACAGTCCCGCCACCGTCGCCAGCACCGGCACCGCGTTGCGAAACGCGTGTCGCCACAGGATGGCGGATTCATCGAGACCCTTCGCGCGCGCGGTGCGAACGTAGTCTTCCGCAAGCGCGTCGATCAGGCTCCCCCTGACAAAGCGAGCAAAGCTTGCCGCGCCGGCGATCCCGAGCACGCACACCGGCATCACCAGGTGACGTGCGCGGTCGGCAAGAAGTGCTGCGCCGTGCACTCCGGGTGAAAGCATGCCCGCCGTCGGAAGCCAGGAGTGGTCGACTGCGAACCAGGTGATGAGAAGGTAGGCAAGATAGAAAGGAGGGATCGAATACAGGAGCACGGTCATCGCCGACACGATGTGGTCCGCGCGGCGAAAGCGTCTGCGCGCGGCGAAAGCGCCCGCTGCGATGCCGAGTCCGACCTGGACGCACAGCGCGAGCGTCGTCAGCAGCAGCGTGCGTGGCAACGTCTCCGCGATCAAGTCGCGCACGGGTCGTTGATGCAGAATGCTCGCGCCGAAGTTGCCGGTCAGCACACGACCGAGCCACAGCAGGTACTGCCGGTGCAGGGGCCGGTCGAGCCCGAGGGACACGCGCAAGCGTTCGATATCCGCCGGGCTCGTGCCGGGCTCGACATAGTGAGCGAGCGGATCACCGGGAATGATGTGGAGGACAACGAAGACGAGCGTGATCGTAATGGCGACCAACGCGATGGCGTTCAGAATACGGCGCAGCACGAGTGCGGCCATGGGAGGATTGTAGCAGCTACCGGCCGTGGTCGTCGCGAGCTCGCGGACGCGCGTGTCTTCGCGGCGAGTTGCGCAGCGCGCGGAACGGAATTTCCATACCCGCGCGCGAGCACTGTCTGAGCAAGCGAAGACACCGCGCGTTCGAGAGCGGTGCCCCGCCCGCTGCTATTCCATCGGAACTGTAATAACCGGCGACCGGTTGGCCGTGGTCTCGTCGAGGCGGCGCACCGGCGTCCGGGTGGGCGCCTGGTGCAGCGTGTCGGGAGACGTCTCGGCTTCGCGCGCGATCTCGAGCAGCGCGTCGGCGAAACGATCCAGCGTTTCGCGGCTCTCGGTCTCGGTGGGCTCGACCATGAGCGCCTCCGGGACCGTCAGCGGAAAGTACACCGTCGGCGCATAGAAACCGAAGTCGAGCAGACGCTTGGCGACGTCGAGCGTACGCACGCCGTGCTTTTCCTTGAGCGTTTCTCCGCTGGCGACGAATTCGTGCATGCAACGCGTGCCGTACGGAATCGGATACTGCTTCGCGATGCGCGCCGCCAGGTAGTTTGCGTTCAGGATCGCCGTCGAGCTGCCGCGGCGAATGCCGTCAGCGCCCAGACGCATGATGTACGTATACGCGCGCAGGTAGATGCCGAAATTTCCAAAGAACGAATGCAGCGCTCCCACCGTCTTGGGACGGTTGTACTCGAGGTGGTACTCGCCGTTCGCTTCCACCACGCGCGGCACGGGAAGGAACGGTTCGAGGTGCGACTTGCACGCCACCGGGCCCGATCCCGGCCCGCCGCCGCCGTGCGGCGTCGAGAAAGTCTTGTGCAGGTTGTAGTGCATCATGTCGAAACCGAAGTCGCCCGGTTTCGCCTGTCCCATGAGCGCGTTCATGTTGGCGCCGTCCATGTAGCACAGGCCGCCGGCCTTGTGCACCATATCGACGATGTCGGCGATCTTGCTTTCGAACAGGCCCAGCGTGTTGGGCACGGTGAGCATGAGCACGGCCACATCATCGTCGAGGACGCTCTTCAACACATCCAGATCGACGCGACCATCCTTCCCCGAAGCGAAGGTCTGCGTGGTGAAACCGACCACCGAGGCGGTGGCGGGATTGGTACCGTGCGCCGAATCGGGAACCAGAACACGATGACGCGATTCGCCGCGATCGGCGAAGTATGCGCGCGCGAGCAACAATCCGAGCATCTCGCCCTGTGCACCCGCCGCCGGCTGCACGCTCACCGCGTCCATGCCGGAGATGGCGGCGAGCAGCCGCTCGAGCCCGTGCATCACGCGCAACGCCCCCTGCGTGTCGGCGTCGTTCTGTTCCGGATGCAGCCCCGCGAAACCGCTCATGGCGGCGACTTCGTCGTTCACCTTGGGGTTGTACTTCATCGTGCAGCTGCCGAGCGGAAACAGATCCTTGTCCACGTGATGATTCTTGGTGGAAAGATCGATATAGTGCCGCATCACCTGCGGCTCGCTCACTTCCGGCAGGCCGATGCGTCCGCTGCGCAGGTATTCCGACGGGATGTCGTGCGGTGCTTCCGCCGGCCGGGACGAAATGTGATACCCATGCCGGCCCGGCCGGCTCCGTCCGTAGATGGTCTGAGAGAAATCGTGGCCGCTCACGTCAACCCACCTTTACCATCGCCGCGCGCCTGAGCACGGCGGTGAACTTGTCAGCGTCATCCTCTTCGTTCTTCTCCGTCACCGCGACCAGCAGCAGATTGTTCGCGGCGGCGCCGTAATAGCGCGACAGCGGAATGCCGGCGAGAATGCCTTCCTTGCGCGCGGCTTCGATCACCGATTTGGCGTCGCCGGGGCACTCGACCACAAACTCGCGGAAAAAGGGCGCGTTGTACTTGAGCGAGTACCCTTCGCAGGAAGCGATGGCGGCGGCCAGCTTGCGCGCGCGGTCGTGACAAACACGTCCGAGCTCCGTGAA
>CAZULB010000119.1:0-9104 GCA_964621155.1 uncultured bacterium
TTGTCCGCGCCGAAGAATGCGCTGACCGCGGGCAGGCGCCCGCACACGAGCGCACCCTCATCACCCACCACCCGCGCAAGATCCCGGTGCACACGTGACATGACGCGCATTCCCGCGAGCGATGAGGCGCCGAAATCGTTCGCCAGCACGGCAACGACGGCGCGCGCAGACTCGCCGCCATATCCCCGGCTCACGTATGCGCCCGCGCGGCCCTGTGCCGCAGCGCGCGCAAGCAGCCACATCGCCAGCGGTGTCTTTCCGCTTCCACCGGCTTCGAGGTTTCCCACCGAGACGATACGCGGCGAAGAGGAAGCCGGCGGACCCACCATGCGGGCCCCGCGGTGCAGCGCCAGACCGGCACCGTAGATCCATGACAACGGTGCGAGTGCGTTCACGCCGTCTCTCCCCGCGCGGAACTGTCGGCCTCCGCGGTGATCCGCGTGAGCTCACCCTCCACATCGAGCCGGCGCGCTTCCACGTGCGCGCGGTCGGCCTCTGCGGGAACCAGGATGGGTTGGCCGTAACGCACCACAACGCGCGCGTACGGAAGCGGCATTTCGAACGCGTCCCAGGAATTGAAGGTGCGGTGACGGTCCGACGCGGTGGTGATGGGAAGAATGACGGCTCCCGTCTGACGCGCGACTTCGACCACGCCGGCCTTGACCACGCCGCGCGGACCGCGCGGACCGTCCACGGTCACACCGAGGTCAAACCCTGCGCGCACCTTGTCGGCAAGCTCGAGCAGCGCGCGCGTGCCGCCCCGCGTGCTCGACCCGCGCACGTGTCCGAACCCGAGGCGGCGGATGGTCTGCCCCAGCATTTCGCCGTCCGCGTGTTCGCTCGCAAGCACATGGATGCGTTGATTACGGTGCGTGAAGGCGAGCGGCAGCAGCCGGCCGTGCCAGAAGACGAAGATCACCCGGGGTGACAGCGTACGCGCGCGCTCCAGCTGCTGCACTGCTTCCGTGCGTATACGCCACGAGGCGCCGAGCGCGCGAATCACGAGCGCGCCCGTGTTCGCCACCAGCCACATGGGCGGCTTCATGCCAGGAGCTCGCCGGCCATGGCGGCCACACGCTCGCTGCCCCCGCCCTGTGCGAGCTGTTCGCGCAGTCCGCGAAAACGCGCAATGGTCGCCTGACGCCGCGCGGCGTCGGTCAGGAGCACGTGCATGGCATCCGCGAGTGCGGGTGCCGTGGCCTCGTGCTGTACGAGCTCCGGCGCCACGCGCTCGCCGAGCAGCACGTTGACGAGACCGACATCCGGAATCTTGACCAGGCGCTTCGCGAGGGCGTAGTTGAGCCGCCCCGTGCGGTAGGCGATTACCAGTGGTGTCTCGAGCAACGCGGATTCCAGCGTCGCGGTGCCTGAAGCCACCAGAGCCGCGCGCGCACCCGCGAGCACGGCGGCCGCGCCGTCGCCGAGCGTGACATCGAGACCGGCACGCGCGATGTACTCATCGTAAACGGACGCATTCACCACCGGACTGCGGCCGATGGTGACGCGCAATCCCCGATGGCGTTCGCGCAGGCGCCGCGCCGCATCCAGAAAAAGCGGGAGGAGCGACGCCACTTCCCCGGCCCGGCTTCCGGGCAGGAGTGCAATGCCTTCACGCACGCGCTCGTCAACGAGCGCGGGCAGCTCGTGGTCGGTGATGAAGGGATGGCCGACAAACTCCACGTGCATGCCGGCATCGCGATAGATCCCGGTCTCGAACGGAAGCACGACGGCAACACTGTCGACGGTGCGGCGCATGCGTTCCACCCGGCGCGCGCCCCAGGCCCACACCTGCGGCGCAATGTAATAGAGCACGCGTTTGCCGCGCTGATGCGCGTAGTCGCACAAGCGCAGATTCAGCCCCGGATAGTCGACGGCGACGAAGAGATCGGCCTCGTCGATCTGCGCGCGCAGATTCCGTTCGAGGCGATGAAAGCGCGGGAGGCTGGCAAGAATCCCGGTGAAACCGATGACGGCGTAATCGCGGTACTGAAAGCGAACGTCCATGCCCGCTTCCGCCGAGAGCGCTCCCGCCATGCCGGTGATGTTCGCGCCGGGAAGGTGCCGGTACAGCGCGGCCACGACGTGGGCCGCGTGCATGTCGCCCGAGAGTTCGCCGGCACACAGGACAATGCGAGGTCCGCGGGCCACGTGTCAGGCCCGCGCTGCGCCGACCCGCTCCAGGATGAGCGCCGCCAGGCGAACCGCATCGAGACCGTCCTCGCCGCTGACCGGCGGCGGCGTGCGATCGGTGACGCACTGGCAGAATGCACCCAGTTCTTTCACGAGAGGTTCGGCGCCGTCGCCGCGCATCTGCTGCACCGCAATGATATCAGTCATCGCCACAGCGGCGGCGCCGCCGCGTTTCACTTCGGCAATGCGATCGGCGAAGCCCTCGGCCTTGCGGTAGTGGGTGGCGCTGCCCGCCAGGAGATCAATGGAGAAATAACCGCGGTCGGAGAAGACGCGCACCTTGCGCATGGGCGAAGCGGTCACCCGGCTGGCGGTGACATTGGCCACGCATCCGTCCGCATACTCGAGACGCGCGTTCACGATGTCGGGTGCGTGCGTCAGCAGTGCCGCCCCACTGGCGCGCACATCCACCGGCTCCGCGCCCACCAGCAGACCCAGCAGGTCGAGATCGTGGATCATCAGGTCCATCACCACGGACACATCGGCACCGCGCAGATTGAAGGGCGCCAGGCGGTGCACTTCAATGAAGAGCGGGCGCCCAATGAACGGGAGTGCTGCCTGCACGGCCGAGTTGAAGCGTTCGATATGGCCGACCTGCAGGAGACGCCCGCGTTCGCGCGCGCGCGCCACCACGCGTTCGCCGTCGGCCACCGACGCCGTCAGCGGTTTCTCGACGAATACGTCGCGCCCGGCATCCAGGGCGGCCAGCGCCACCTCGGCGTGCGCCGACGTCGTCGTGACAATGCTGACGGCCTCGACTTCGGCAAGCAGAGAGGCGAGAGAATCAAAAGCGGTCGCGCCGAACTCCGACGCGGCTTCGCGTGCGCGAGCCGCGTCGGAGTCCGTGCAACCCACAAAATCGACGCCGGGAAGCGAGCGCAGAACGCGCACGTGCGCCCGCCCCAACCGCCCCGTCCCCACCACTCCGACGCGCAGTCCCACGACCTACTTGGTGATGCCCCGCTCGCAGTGACGCAGGAACTCCGCCATCTCGGCCGCTTCGGCGCTGTCCCAGTCGTCACCGTCGAGCGTCTCCAGCACCTGCGAGACGTTCATCTCGCCGCGATAGAGCAGCTTGTAGATGCGCTTGATCAGTGCCCGGCTCTCCGCGGAGAACCCGCGGCGCTCGAGCCCGATGGAGTTGATCCCGTAGATCTGCGGCGGATTCCCCGCCACCTTGATGTAGGGGGGCACGTCGCGCTCGATGCGGCTGCCGCCGCCGATGAACGCATACTTGCCGATGCGCACGAACTGGTGCACCGGCGTGAGCCCGCCCACGGTGGCGAAGTTGTCGATGTGCACGTGCCCGGCCAGATTCACCGAATTGGCGAGAATGACTTCATCCCCCACCGAGCAATTGTGCGCCACGTGCACGTACGCCATCAGGAGACAGCGACTGCCGATGCTCGTGGTTTCCCCCTCGCCGGTGGCAAGGTTGAGAGTCGTGAACTCGCGGAACACGTTGTCATCGCCGATGGTGAGATATGTCGTCTCACCATGGTACTTGAGATCCTGCGGCGCCGTGCCGACGCTGGCGCCATGAAAGAAGCGGTTGCGCTTCCCCACTTTGGTGGCGCCCTCGATCAGCACATTGGAACCGATCTCGCACTCGTCACCGATCTCGACGTTCTCGCCGATCACGGTGTATGGACCGATCTTCACGCCTTCCCCGATGCGTGCCCAGGGATGGATCACCGCGGTCGGGTGAATTTCGGTCTTCTTCAGGACATGGGTCTTCATCGCGCCCCTTTCGCGCGGGGCGCCAACCGGCGTTACAGCGATCGCGATACAAAGTCTCCTTGTGCGGGGACTCCACACCGCGTCTTCGCGTTTCGCCGCTAGCGCTCCACGATTACCGACGACAGCTCGGCTTCTGCGGCGAGCACGCCGTCGACGTACGCTTTGCCTTCCATCGTGCACATCCCCCGGCGCAGACTCTTCATTTCGAGCTCGAAACGAAGCTGATCTCCAGGCAGCACCGGCCGCCGGAATTTCGCCTTGTCCACACGGGTGAAATACACGAGGTACTTCTTTGGATCGTCCACTGTATTGAGCAGCATCACGCCGCCGGTCTGTGCCATCGCTTCGATGATCAGCACGGCCGGCATGATGGGATGCCCCGGGAAATGCCCTGTGAAAAACGGTTCGTTGATGGTGACATTCTTGATGCCGACGACGCGCTTGCGGTCCTCGAGCTCGAGAATGCGGTCCACCAACAAGAATGGATAGCGGTGCGGCATGATCTCCTGGATCAGGCCGATGTCCCAGATGCCGGGCGCCGCAGAAGCCGAAGAGCGCTTCTTCTGCTGGTGCAGCTCGTGGAGCTTGCGCACGAAGCGCACGTTGGCGGCGTGGCCGGACTTGATGGCGTGCACGTGGCCGCGAATGGGAGCCCCCAGGAGCGACAGGTCGCCGACCAGATCGAGGATCTTGTGGCGCACGCACTCATCGGGGAAACGCAGGTGCTCCTCGTTCATCACGCCGTCGCGCGTGAACACGAGCGCGTTCTTCAGGCTCCCGCCCTTGATGAGCCCCATGCCGCGCAGACGCTCGACGTCGTCGTACATGACGAAGGTGCGCGCTGGCGCGATCTCCTTCTCGAAAACGTCGGGCGAGATGGAGAAACTCGCATACTGCGTCCCGATCTGCGGGTTGTCGTACTGAATGGTGAAGCTCACGCGAAAATCATCCGCCGGCACGGCGTTGATTTCGATGCCGTTCTCTTTCATGGTAACCGCGCGATCGATGGTGAGCACGTCGGCGGGCGCGCCCTGCGCGACGATCCCCGCCTTCTCCAGGTCGGCGGCGTACGCCGCGTATGTCCCGCTGGGCGGCTCGGGCGGCTCGTTGGCGTCCATCTCGATCACGAGATTGTCGATGCCCAGCCCGTAGCACGCGGCGAGAATGTGCTCGACGGTGTGGATCTCCACGTCACCGTTCGAAATGGTGGTGTTGCGATAGGTGGAAACCGACTCCGGGATGCTCGTCACGTTGGCCGGAATTTCCACGGCCGGCGAGCGGTCCACGCGCACGAACTTGATCCCGGCGCCGGAGGGCGCGGGTTTGATGCGCATCGTCACCAGGTTGCCGGTGTGCAGGCCCTGGCCCTGGATGACCACTTCTTCAGCGATCGTTCTCTGCTGACGAACCAACTTCGCCTCCTTCCTGGCGCAAGCCGAGACGGCGTTCGATATCCTTCACGCGCTTGAACAACTGGGGGAGCATGGCAATGTGCGCGTACAGCTTCCGGGCTGCGGAATGCTCCCGGGCCGGATAGCCGGACACCATGGTATCCGCTGGGACCGATTTCGTCACGCCGGACTGTGCCCCGGCCATAACCCGGTCTCCAATCGTAATATGGCCCCCGACGCCCACCTGTCCGCCCATGGTCACGCTGTTCCCGATCTCGGTGCTGCCCGAGATGCCGGTCTGGGCGGCAATCACCGTGTTTTCGCCGATCACAACGTTGTGGGCGATCTGCACCAGGTTGTCGATCTTGGTGCCGCGCTTGATGCGTGTCTCGCCCGTGGTGGCCCGGTCCACGCAGGAGTTGGCGCCGATCTCGACGTCATCCTCGATCACCACGCGCCCGATCTGCGGCACTTTGTGGTGAACCGCGCCGTGGCGCGCATAGCCGAACCCGTCGGATCCGATCACGACTCCCGGCTGCAGGATGACCCGATCCCCGAGCCGGCACTCTTCGCGAATCGTGACGCTGCTATAAATGAGACAGCCGGCGCCGATGTGCGCCCCGGCGCCGACGAACACGCCGCCCACCAGTGTGGTCCCCGCGCCGACCGCGGCGCCGGGTCCCACGTAACAGAAAGGACCGATGCTGACGTCGTGTCCCAGCGTGGCGTCCTTCTCCACCACCGCGCTCGGATGTACCCCGCGCGCGTAGCGCGCCGCGGCGTCGCCCGCGAACAGGTTGAGCACCTTGAAGAACGCGAAGTACGGGTTGTCGGTACGAATGAGCGCAATGTCCGCTTTCAATCCCGGACCGGCCAGGAGCGCGGATGCGCGCGTCGCGCCCACAAATTCCTCGTACCTGGAATTGGCAACGAAGGTGATCTCACCCGGCTGTGCTTCACGAATGCCGGCCACACCGTGGATGACGAGCTCGGCGTCGCCCTCGAGGCTGCCGCCGACGAGTGCGGCCAGCTCTCCCAGCTTGTAGCTCCGCTCACCCACTGTGACTCCCACCGGGCACGCAGCCCGCGCTATTGTCCGCCCGTTCGCAGCTTGGCCAGAACGACCTCGGTCAGGTCCAGCGACTTGTCCGCGTACACGATGTTGGCGTTGGCCACGTCAAACACCATGGTCAGACCCTTCTCTTTGGCGATCGATTCGACGAGTTTGTTGATCTTGTCGACGATGGGCTGCGTCAGTTCCTTGTTGCGCTTGGCGGCGAGACCGGTGTCACCGAAGGTCTCTTCCATGAACTTCTTGTACTCGTCCATCTTGCGCTGGAACTCGAGCCGGCGCTCCGCCTTCTTCTCTTCGGAAAGCATCGGGCTCTGCGCGTTGAGCTCGTCGCCCATCTTGGAGAGGTCCGCTTCGTAGCGCTGCTTCTGCTGCTCCCACTGCGCCACGTCGGTGCGGTAGAGACGCTCCGCATCCTGCGTCTCCTTGTTCTCCGCGAAGATTTTGATCGAGTCAATGTACCCGATCTTGAGGGTCTGGGCAAGCGACGTCCCCGCCGTGACGGCCAGCAGCGCGGCCGCCATTAACACGGGGGCAAACAGTTTGTTCATCATCGAGTTTCTCCTTTTCTCGCCGTGTTGACGCATCAGCAGATCAGAATCCGGATCCGAACGTGATGTGCGGCTCCCAGTGTCCGCCACCAAAGCGGTCGAATCCGTACGCATAGTCAAATCCGAGCAATCCGATCATGGGCAGCTCGATCACAATCCCGAAGCCCGCGCCGCGGTAGCCATCGCCAAAATCGGCGCCCGCGAAACTGTTCCAGGTGTTGCCGAAGTCGAAGAACGTGTGCATGTACACGCTCGGCGGCACCAGCGGCCACTCCACCTGGGCAATTGTAATCGAATAGAAACGGCCGCCGGTAAAAACATCGTTGCCGCGCGGGACCACTTCATAGAAATCGTAGCCGCGCAGTCCGAAGCGACGGTTGCCGCCCAGCCGGAAGCGTTCGTAGTCGGGAAGCTCCTTCCCCCCGTAGCCGTCCACCTTGCCGAGGGTCTGGTTGAGCATGAGCACGAACTTCCACGCCAGCGATTGGTACCACGCAAACTCGCCTTCGTAGCGCTGCACGCCCACGTCGCCTCCGAGCCACGCGCCCGTCCAGCGCGCGTTGAGCGTGGTGCGCGTCCCCGTCGTGGGGTGGAAAGGACTGTCGGTCGAGTTGCGCAGCATGGTGATGCCGATCGAACTCGTGGTCTGCGGCCAGAGCTGCGTGCGCAATGACCCCTGGTAGGCGTCGGAGAAATTGGTGAGCTCCACTTCCTCCAGGCTGTAGCGCACGGACGCACTCGTGTAGTCGAGCCATGGGAACGGGCGCCCCACGCGCACGGAGAAGCCGGTGCGACGGTCCGAATAGAACTGCTGCTGCACACGATCCTGGTTGGCCGCGTACACCTGCAGGCCCAGCTCCGTCGGGGTGCCCATGAACCAAGGGTTGGTGAACTGCAGATTGATATCCTGGCGCGAGCGCGAGAACTCCCAGTTGACGCCCACGCGGTAAGCGCGCCCGAGGAAATTCGGCTCGGTGAGACCGATGAAACCGCTCACGCGGTTGAGTTGCGAGAAGCCCGCGCCCACGCGGAACTGCCCGGCGGATTTCTCCTGCACCTTGAGGTTGAGATCGATGTCTCCCTGTTCGCCCGTCTGATTGACACTCACTTCGGGCGGCCCGGCGAAGAAGCCGAGATTGAACACTTCGCGCAGCGATCGCCGCAGGCGCGTGCTCGCAAATACATCCCCCGGATACAGCACCAGCTGGCGGCGGATCACCTCCTCCCACGTCTTGGTGTTGCCGCTGATATTGATCTCGTGGACGTGCGCAAGATTGCCCGGTTCGAACTCGAAGGTGAGATCGATGACCTCGCCCTTGATCTTCTTCACCGGCGTCACTGTGGCGTAGATGTAGCCGCGGTCGCCGTAGAGATTGGCCAGGTCGAACTGGATCTTGGACAGCATGATGTCGTTGAAGGGCTGTCCCTTCTTGAGGGTCACGCGTTGTGCGACGGTGGTGTCCGGAAAGAGCGTGTTGCCCTTCCAATCGATCTTGCCCACGAAGTACTGCCGGCCTTCGACCAGCGTGAGGTAGATGTCGAGCCCCTTGCCGTCCGGCGAAAACTCGAGTTCGGGCTCGTTCATGGTGACGTCGAGATACCCCTCGCTCTTGTAGAGTTGGATAATGCGCTCGCGGTCTTCGGCCAGATCCTTGGGGTTGAAGTCGCCGCCGCGCAGCCAGTTGTCCGTCTTGGTTTTCATGGCGTGGCGCAGGACATCGGTGGTGAGAAGCTGGTTGCCGATGAAGTCGACGTGCTTGACGTGAACCTTGGCGCCTTCTTTGATCTTGTATACCAGCGTCTGCTCTTTCGTCTTCGGCTCCGTCACCACGGTGTCGGCGACCACGGCACGGTAGTACCCCTTTTCCCTGTAGATATCCTGGATTGCTTCCTTGTCGCGCGCGGTGAGGGACGGCCGCACGAACGTGCCCCTGGCCACCTTGATGGCCTTGTTCAGGTCGTCGTCGCTGACGTGATCGTTGTTCTCGAAGCGCACTCCGTCGATGCGCGGATACTCCGCCACCTGGATCACGATGTTCACCGAGTCGGGGGCGGTGCCGTCGGTGCGCAGTGCCCGCACGTCGCGAAACTGGTGCGTTTCATAAAGGCGTTTGACGCCGGGGCGGATGCGTTCGGGGTCGTACCCCTCGCCGGGCTTGA
>CAZULB010000120.1:0-8970 GCA_964621155.1 uncultured bacterium
ATGATGGCGCGCGCGATGGCCACGCGCTGACGCTGGCCGCCCGAGAGCTCGTTGGGACGATGATTGGCGCGATCCTCGAGCCCCACCGCGCGCAGCGACTCGAACACGCGGTCGCGGCGCGTCTTGGCGTCCACGCCCGCATAGATGAGCGGGAGTTCTACATTCTGAATAGCGCTGGCGCGCGGCAGCAGGTTGAAGGTCTGGAACACGAAACCGATTTCGCGATTGCGAATGTAGGCCAGCTCGTCGTCGACAAGGCGCGTCACATCCTGGCCGTTGAGGACGTACGAACCTTCGGTGGGTGTGTCCAGGCAACCGATGATGTTCATGAAGGTCGTCTTGCCCGAGCCCGACGGGCCCATCAGGGCCACGTACTCGTTGGGCTCGACGATGAGGTCGACGCCATCGAGCGCGTTCACCACATGGCTGCCCATCTGGTAGCGTCTGACGATACCGCGCATTTGTATGAGCATGAGGTGACACCCGTCCCGGTCCGGCGCGCGGCCGACCGGGACTCGTTCAATTCACTTTACTGATGGGTGGTGACCGGGCGGCCGGTCGCGCGCTGCAGATCGGCTCGATTGATCAGATAGTCCACGCGCGCATCGATCAACTGCGCCTGGGCCGCCACCAGGGACGAGTTGCTCTGGATGGTCTCCAGTATGGTGCCCGCGCCGACGCGGTAGCGTTCTTCGGCCAGTCGCTGGTTTTCCTGCGCGGCCTCCACGGTCTGTTCCGCGAGTGATAAACGCTGCGTGGCCTGCTCGAGATTCAACATGATCTGTTTGAGGTCCAGCACGGCGTCGATCTTGGCCTGCTGCAGGTCGTACTCCGTAATGCGCCGGCGTGCCTTCGCGTCCTGGACGTTGGCCTTGGTCTGGAAGCGGTCGAACACGTTCCAGTCCAGAAAAACGCCCAGCGACCACACATAGTCGCGCTTGAACACGGCGCCGTCGCTCGGAAATTCGCGATCGCCCCAGCTATAGCCAAACGACGCCCCCAGCGTGGGGTAGCGTCCCTTCTCGACCGCGGAGAGATTGGCTTCCGCGGCTTCCACGCGGTTGGCACTCGCCAGGAGACTCGAGCGATGGCCAAACATGTACTGCACTTCTTCATCCATGTTGAACTCGGAGGGCGAGAACTCGATCGACTCGTCGATCTCGACCGGGGCGTCCTGCGGCAGATTGAGCGCCGACTTGAAGTTCGCCTCAGCGAGCGCTTCCGCGTTCTTACGCGTGATGAGCAGAAGCTCGCTGTTCGACATGTCGACGCGCGCCTGCAGGAAGTCGGCCTTGGTGCGCGAGCCAATCTTGTAGAAGGCTTCCACCTGTTCGAGGTTGCGCTTCTTCGCGTCGAGGTCTGTCTCCTGCACCTCGCGCAGTTTGCGCTGGCGCACGAGGTCATAGTATTGCCGGATCACCAGAGCCTTGATGAGATCGCGGTTGTATTCGAGGTCGTTCGCGGCTGCTTCGGCCGTGCTCTTGGAGCGATGGATGTTGGCGTAGGTCGCCATCCAGTCCCAGAGGTTGATCTGGCTGAACATCGAGAAAGAGTACGATTCGTAGTCGAACCCGCTCGGGCGGATGGCGCGACCCTGCGAGTCGAATACCACGCCGGTGGTGGGACCCGCCCAGTTGTGGCCACCACGCGCGGAAAGACCGAAGTTGGGCATGATGCCACCGTAGCTACGGAGTACGTCGGAGCGCGCAGAGCTCAAGTTTTCGCGCGCGATTCCCACCTGCGTGGACTGGTCGAGCGCCACCTGCAGGCTTTTCTCCAGGTCATACTTCTCGGCTCGCGCGGCGAGCGGGGCAAGGCACACAACCACGGCGAGGGCGAGAATCGCCCGGCGGTTACTCATCTCGATACCATCCCATTGGCAAGTAAGCAGTAAGAATTCCGCGCACAATTGAATCTGGCAGCCCGCTAAGGCGCGGATTGGTCGGTAGTACGGCCGACGCGGGACGAATGTTCCGGCATTATAGCCGCCTCTCCCGGGTCCGGGTCAAAAAAAAGCGCCCCTGCCACCGCGCCTCGCCCGGTCGGAGTGGCGAAAAACTCACCATCCCACCCGGCTGGCGGTCGCGCCCGATGCGGCGGATCAGGACTTGATGATCGGCGTGGGCGGTTGGCCGGTGGTCTTGCGGTATTCGATGTCCATCAGTTCGTCGACCAGTTCGCGGCTCGAGCCCTCCATCTCCAGCACGAACCTGTCGATGGCGAGCACGAAGTATGCGTAGAAGGCCGACAGCGGGACGGCGACCACAAGACCGGCGGCAGTGCAGACAAGAGCCTCCTGCACGCCCCGGGCCACAATTGCAGCACTCACCTGGTTGGCCGCTTCGATGGCTGACAATGCTTTGATCATCCCGGTGATCGTGCCGAGAAATCCGAGCAGCGGCGCCGTATTGGACAGGGTCGCCAGAGCGAGCAGTCCGCGCTCGAGGAATGCCATCTCGATCGAGCCCGCGGTATGAATGGCTTTCTCCACGGCTTCGGGACCGTGGTGGGCGCGCATGAGCCCGGCGTGCAGCATGTTCGCGATCGGGCCGCGCGCACTCTCGCACACGCGCATGGCGGCACGCGGCCCTTCCTGGCGCAGTGCGCGCATCACTTCCATCATGAGGTTGCGCGTGTCGATGCGCGCGCGCCACAGCGTCCACATGCGCTCGACGATGAGCCCCAGGCCGAGCGCCGCGCACACGAGAAGCGGGTGCATCCACACGCCGCCCTTGGCGTACATCTGACTGAAGGCGCTCCACATCCGAAGGGGCTCCTGTCAAAGAGGTCTGGCACGGAGCATACGATGGAACGTGCTACTTATTCGAGATCGAAGAGCTCTTCTCGAGTTTGTACGCGCCGTGGCCGTCGCGGTCGACAAACAGGAAGCGGGTTGTGGGCTCGACTTCGGGTATCTTGTCGCGGTCAAGAATGGGATTGCCGTTGCCGTTATATATCCAGAGCTCGTAGGGAACGCCGGTGTTGTCCTCGGGACGATAACGTCCGGTCGACGCCTGTCCGGCCAGCGAGTTCGTCGACTTCGGCACGGAATAGAGCTTCTGGCCGCTCGAACTCATATTGAGCGGATGGTACGGGTTCTCAATCACCTGCTCCGCCTCGGCCAGCGTCTCATAGTTGCTCGGGATCACGTCCTCGATCACCTCGTCGGGCGGGCCGTACTTGAGGTAGATCTCGGCGCGCGGAGAATAGACAACCGTATTTTCGTCGCTGTAGTGCGCCTTCACATACTCGAGCCGTTCCTGGAAGATATCGTAAGCCTCGTTGTTGCCCGTCAGTGTATCCGGGTCGAAGCTCTTCCACAGCGCGTCCAGCATGCGTTCCTGCTCACCCACGGGCCTGGCTTCGAACACCTTGAACTCCTTGTCGCCGAGGAGAAACCGCGCTTCGGCCAGGTATTCGCGTCGCGGCAATTCCCACGTGCGCAGATCCCACGCCACGGAGAAATCGCCGCCGCGCACGCGCGCGATCGTTTTCCCTTCCAGGGCGAAGGTAAAGTAGAGGGTGTAATTTCCGGCGCGTACCTTGGAGAGTTCCTCGCGCAGCACCACCGGATAGGCAGTGATGGCGTCATTCGCCGCGGTCTTGGGATTGGGGAGCGAGACCCTCGACTCCTTGATTTGATCGCCATTGGGCGCCACGATTTCGGTTCGAAAATCGAACGTGGGGGCCGTGGCCATGCTGGGCGGCAAATAGAGCTCGACATACACCGTGAGAGAATCACGGTAGAGGCCATAGACGCGCGCCGGGTTCGGGCGATACTTGAGCAGGCCGGTCTCAGCGGGGTTGATGTCCCACACGAACAGCGCACTGCTGAATGACGGCTCGTTATCGGGAATCTCGGGAAGGTTGATACGCGCGCGGCTCACGCTCGAGCTCTTGAGTTGATGCTTGATCATCCCCACCACGTTGACTTTCTGCGCGTTGGTGTCTTCGATGCGGCAGGAGATCCAGTACCCTCCCGGTTCGAGATGGGTCTGCTTGATGATCGTCTCGAAGGTGACCGGGCTGTCAGCGTTCTGCTCTTTCGGTTCGACGAACGACACCTTCTCGGCCTTGCGCAACACGTCCTTGCCGGCATCGTCCACGATCAACAGCTGCATGTTGACGGTCGCCTTCCAGCCGGCCCTGTCCGGGATGAATTTGAGCGCGCGGCTCGGGATGCTGACCGAGATTTCGGTGAACACTTTGCCGTCGCGATCACGGAAGGCGGCGGAATCGAGGTAGAAATCAAAGTCGCCGCGACCGGTGTGGCTGTTGGCGCCGGCGTCGGCGGCCCACAACGAGAGCGCGAGCGCGGCACCAATGAAAAGATAGGCGCCCCTCGAGGCGCCTATCGCTTGAAGTCTGTTGCGTAGCGGCATTGCGCTTAGTACGTAAAGCCCAGCGTGATGCGGTGGACTTCGCCCAGGAAGTCCATATCCGTCCACGAGTAATCGAACGTGAGATCCGAGGTCTGGCTCGTGTCGATGCGCAGACCCAGTCCAGCCGCGAGCCCTTCGCTGTCGGCGTTGAAGTTGTAGCCGCCGCGCAGGAAGAAGAACTGGTTGAACCCGTATTCGGCGCCCATGTGGACGACCTCGACGTTGTCCGAGGGGTGCGCAAATTCGAACACGCCCTGCACGCTGTTCACACCCTGCGAGTAGGGTGTCGCCGCCATGGCGACCTTGAACGTCGTCGGCATCTTGCCTTCGCGGTCATCATAGTTGACCTTGGAGCCCAGGCTCTGGATCAACATGCCGAGACGCATGCCCCAGAGACCGATGCGGTAGACCAGGCCGAAGTCGACGGCGAACGTATTGACACTTTTCTCCGCCAGCCCCGAGTGGATGAAATGCACGGTCGTGCCCGCGGAAAACTTGTCGGTGAAGAACTGCGCGTAGGACAGGCCGAACGACATGTCGCCGGCGTCGAACGTGCGACCGGTTCCTTCGGGCAGGAAGACGGTGCGCTCGGTCTGCGGGTCCATGGTGAGAGCGCGCGCACTCACACCCCACGTGCCCGGAATAAAGGGCAGTGTGAAGGCGCCCGCTGCATAGTTGAGCGCAATGTCGGCCGGCCACCACGTATAGGAGAGCGACACGTCGGTGCGGGTCACTTCCACAAGACCCGCCGGGTTCCAGTACGTCGCCGTCGCATCATTGGAGATGGCGGTGAACGCGTTGCCCATGCCCGTCGCGCGGGCCGACACGCCGATCTTCAGGAACTGGAGCGGATACGTGCCGACCTTGGCGAATGGATCCGTCGCGTAAGCGTGCGCGGGGAGCAACGCCAGAATGAGCGTCGTTGCGATACCACGTATCAAATGAGATTTCACGTTCTCGAACCTCCTGAAAGATTCCAGCGTATTCGGCTAGAACTCGAACCCGAGACCCAGGCGCCACTGACGGTGGGTTTCCCAGATGGTCGGGTCATAGACGGCATTGAACTCATCCAACCCGTCATCGTTGTTGTCCTGAAGAAAGGCTCCACCGTACTTGCCCGTCTCCGTGAGATAAGAACCGCCGTCCATGTTTGCGGCTTCCAGTCCGGGGAAAGCGCCGGGTGAGTTACCGCCCGGGAGCAGCACGTCGTCATCCAGAAGATTGCGGCCTTCGAAGAACAACGTCAACTCACGACCGTACACGTTGAACAGCTTGCGGCCCTGGAGGCTGAGTTTGTGACTCGGCTCCAGGCGACGCGAATTCTCCAGCGTGGGATCCTGCTTGCGAGCGAAGCGGTCGATCGGCGTCCACGGCAGGCCGGAGCCATAGGAGTAAATCGCCGTGGCACCCCACTTGTTGCGATCGGCCAGTCGCAGCGTCACGTTGAACGTGTGGCGCTGGTCCCAGTCGAGCGGCAATTCCTCGGTGGGCAGGTGGGTGAGACCGGCCGCCGAGCGCCCGAAGTCCGCGTCGGATGCGACACCGTCTGCGAACGAATAGGTGTAATAGACCTCGAAGCCAAGGCGACGCGTGAGGCGCTTCTCCAGCGAAAGCTCGACGCCGCGTGAGCTGGCGTACGTACGGTTGATGAAGCGGAAACCCTGTACGCCGCTCGAGTCGGTGAACTGCGTCGACGAGATGAGGCCGTAGATGTCTTTGTTGAACACCACGAAGTTGGCCGCGATGTCGTCCGTGAACTGGTGCGAAATACCCGCCTGGTACGACACCGTGAGCTCCGGCTCCAGGTTCGGGTTACCCAGCGTACCCAGCGATCCCACCGGGTCCTGGGTCTTGAACAGGTACTGGCGGCTCGGCCACTGCGTAAAGCGTCCGTAGTGGAAGAAGAACTTGTCGCGGTCCGTGATCGGGAACGCCACGCCGAGTCGCGGCGACAGGTTCGCCTTGAAGGAGTCGACGGTGGGATCGATGTCGGCAGCCGAGATGGTTATCTCGTCGTTGTTGCCGACCGTGAACCACTCGTAACGAAGACCGGCGTTCAACACCATGCCCTCGTATTCCCACTTGTCCTGGGCGTACACGGCGCCTTCAGCGTTGAAGTTCTCGTAGATATTGACGTTCAGCCCCTGCTGCTGCAGCCCGGTTTCCGGATTCTGGCGAACCAGCGCCGGCTGGGTGCGCTCATCGTCGTTCAGATCGTTGTAGAGCATCTGGATGCCGGTCTTGATGCGGTGGCCCTTGAACTGCTCGGAGGTCAGGTCGCCGCGCATCAGCCACTGCACCGACTGCTGCTCGGAGTAGAACGGATAGTCGTACGCGGTGATGAAGTACGGCACGTCGTCGTCGGTGTACCACGTGGTAGTGGTGATACCGCCAGGCAGCACCGATCCGTTCGGCAAGGTGGTCGGAAGCCCCGCGGTGTCGTAGTCAGCGGGATCCTTCTGGTCGCCATTCTCATCCAGCACTGACGCCTTGGTGTGCAGATCGAGACGGCTCACCTTGATAGAGTAGAGCAGCTTCTGCGTGATGTTGTGGCTGAAGCCGAGCTTGAGCTGCAGATTCTCCGTGCGCGTCTCCGGCGTACGCGTCGCAGAGTTGAACGGCACAAAGGACGAGTCGGCTCCACTGGGATCCGTCAGGTAGGGCTGGAACTGACTGAACTGGCGCTGGAAACCTTCGAAGAGCGCCCACGGCTTATAATAGAGAATGGTGCCGTCGGTGGCGGTGACCGCTTCATCCCAGATGATGGGAATGACGGTGTTGCCCACCCGCATGTCCGCAGCGCGGAACTTGGTGTAGGTGACGAGTTGCTGCGTGCCGTCGTCCTGTCGCTCCAGTGACTGTACGATGACGGGGCGGATGTTGAGCTGGCGCACCCGCGTGGCCTCATCCTTGATCTCCGCCCACGGACCGTGATTGAAGACACGAATGCGGCTGAACTCGAAGATCTCGGGCTGACCCGGTTCCGGCGCCACCGCGTACACCAGCGACTGGAACTCCCAGATCTTGCCGACGTAGCCGGAGATGTTCCAGTTGTTGAGATAATCATCGGAGCGCGAGGAAGAATAGATGGCTTCGCCGTCCAGCTTCATGCGCGCCATGTTGTAGGTGAGCTTGCCCTGCATGTTGTAGGCCGCCGACTGGCGCTCTCTGAACTTGAGCAACTCGGTGATCTTGTGTTCGGGACGCGGCTCGATGGTGGTGTTCTCGCCGTCGCTCCACGTCGCTTCACCGGACGCGTAGTAGCGAAGGTTCTTCCACCAGGTCGGACCGCCGAAGCCGAGGCTCAGACGGTCGAAGTTCGTGTAGGTCTTGTCGGAGCGACCAAAGTCGTCGGTGAAGTAGCGGAGTTCTCCACCGAAGCGACGTCCGCCTTCCTTGGTGGCGATGTTGATGACGGCCGATTGCGCGTCACCATATTCGGCGTCCATACCGCCCGAGACGATTTCCGAGCCCGAGGTACCGAGCATACCGACGTCGACGGTGCCGCCGCCGAGCGGATCGGACACGGGCACGCCGTCGATCTGAACCTGCACCTCGCCCCCACGACCGCCGCGCACGTGCATGTCGTCACCGGTTTTCACGATACCGGCCTTGAGACCCACGGCTTCCAGCACGTCGTCGACGGGCATGGATTGCAACTGCTGTTCGGAGACGGCGGCGCTGGTTTTCGACTCGGTGACCTCGACGAGTGCACGCTCCGCCGTGACCACGATTTCCTGCGTCTTCGCCACGACCGTGGTCTCGAGCTTGAAGTCGGCCGTCTGGGCCGAGCCGATATTGACGACGACCCCCGCCTTCTCAACAGCTTTGTAGCCCATCATCATCGCGCGCACGGTGTAGGTGCCGGGCGGCACCGCCGTGATGGTGAACTTGCCGTCGGCAAGCGACATGGCGCCCATGGTGGTGCCCACCAGGATGACGTTGGCATAACCGAGCGGAGTCCCGTCGGCCTTTGTGATTTTCCCCGTAATCGTACCGGTCTGCGCGAACGCGAACGAATGGACGAGACCCAGGAGCGCGACGGCGATCAGTATGATCTTTGCGCCCTGGCAGTCACGTGAAGACATGTCGCGAACCCCTTTCGATCCCAACACGAACCCGACGCCGTGGGAAAGCGTGTTAAGTCCGGCCTTAATTTGTTGTGGTGGGGACAGTTCCGCGCACAGTTCCCTAGTTCACTGCGAGCGTTACCGAACAGGTGGGGTCACTCTATCACAAGAATTTGAAGCAGTGCCAGCAATATCACTGTCTTCGCGATCAATATAGCGTGGGGGCTAACGGGCTGTCAATACGCGTCATGCGTGGGGTCTGCCGGAAGCCTTTGCCGGGGACGAAAAGCTGCCATTTTCGCCCCCCTCCCTGGCCCGTCGGCGGATGGGGCGCCGAAACCGCGGGAAACTTGGGGGAGGGTGCTCCAGCAGTGGATGCAGCCAAAGTATGTTCAGGTTCCCACCTTGCGTCAACCCACCCGGTCAGAATTCGAACCCGAGCCCCAGCCGCCACTGGCGGTGGCCCTCCCAGATTGTCGGGTCGTGAACGGCGTAGAACTCGTTCTCGCCATCATCAT
>CAZULB010000121.1:0-8897 GCA_964621155.1 uncultured bacterium
TGCCCTCGACCAGCACCGGCTCGAAGCCCTGGATGCCGAGCCGGTGCAGCGTCGGCGCGCGGTTCAGGAGCACCGGATGGTTCTCGATGATCTCGCCGAGGATGTCCCAGACTTCCGGGCCCTCGCGCTCGACCAGCCGCTTCGCGCTCTTGACCGTCTGCACCAGGCCGCGGTCTTCGAGCTTGCGGATGATGAACGGCTTGAACAGCTCGAGCGCCATCTTCTTGGGCAGACCGCACTGGTGCAGCTTGAGCTCCGGGCCGACGACGATGACCGAACGGCCCGAGTAGTCCACGCGCTTGCCGAGCAGGTTCTGGCGGAAGCGGCCCTGCTTGCCCTTGAGCATGTCGGAGAGCGACTTGAGCGGACGGTTGCCCTGCCCGCGCACGGCGCGCGAGCGGCGGCCGTTGTCGAAGAGCGCGTCGACGGCCTCCTGGAGCATGCGCTTTTCGTTGCGCAGAATGACTTCCGGCGCCTTGATCTCGATGAGCTTCTTCAACCGGTTGTTGCGGTTGATGACGCGACGATAGAGATCGTTCAGGTCGGAGGTTGCGAAGCGGCCGCCTTCGAGCGGGACCAAAGGACGCAGCTCGGGCGGAAGCACCGGGATCACGTCCATGATCATCCATGCCGGCTGGTTTTCCGAGTTGCGGAAAGCCTCGACCACCTTGAGACGCTTGAGCTGGTCCTTCTTGCGCTGCGTCGACGTCTCCGTCGCCACCTTGGCGCGCAGGTACTTCGAGAGCTCGTTGAGATCGATGCGCTTCAGGAGCTCCTTGATGGCTTCGGCGCCCATCTTGGCTACGAAGTCGAAGTTCTGCTCCTGCAGCTCGAGATAACGATCCTCGGATACCAGCTGCTTTTCCTTCACCGGCGCGTTGCCCGGATCGATGACGATGAACGACTCATAATAGAGCACGCGCTCCAGGTCGCGGATCGTCATGTCGAGCAGATGGCCGATGCGGCTCGGCAGTCCCTTGAAGAACCAGATGTGCGACACCGGCACCGCGAGCTCGACATGGCCGAGACGCTCGCGACGCACGTTTGCGCGCGTCACTTCAACGCCGCAGCGATCGCAGATGACACCGCGGTAGCGGATGCGCTTGTACTTGCCGCACGAGCACTCCCAGTCCTTGACCGGACCGAAGATGCGCTCACAGAACAGGCCGTCTTTTTCCGGCTTGAACGAGCGGTAGTTGATCGTCTCCGGCTTCGTCACTTCTCCGAAGCTCCACTCGCGGATTCGTTCCGGCGAGGCGAGCATGATTCGGATGGACTTGAAGTCCGTCGGCTTTTTTCTCTCTTTGTCCAGGTTTATGAACACCTGTTTTCCTCCTAAAGCGCGGCAAGCTTCCTGGTGGAGGCTCGCCGACGCGAGGTATATAGAATTACTGAGGTCTCTCCAACTCGATGTCCAGACCCAGGCTCTGAAGTTCCTTCACGAGCACGTTGAACGACTCCGGAATACCCGGCTCGGGCGGATTCTCGCCCTTGACGATGGCCTCGTAGATCTTGGCGCGTCCCTGGATGTCGTCCGACTTCACCGTGAGGAGCTCCTGCAGACAGAAGGCTGCTCCGTAGGCTTCGAGCGCCCACACTTCCATTTCGCCGAAGCGCTGGCCGCCGAACTGGGCCTTGCCGCCCAGAGGCTGCTGTGACACCAGCGAGTACGGTCCAATCGAGCGGGCGTGAATCTTGTCGTCGACCAGGTGCGAGAGCTTCATGATGTAGATCGCTCCCACCGTAACTTCCTGTTCGAACGCCTCACCCGTGCGTCCGTCGTAGAGCACGGTCTTGCCCCCCTTCGCCAGGTTCTGCTCGTCGAGCGCGCGCTTGATCTCTTCGATCGATGCGCCGTCGAACACCGGGCACGTAACCTTGTAGCCGCCGTAGTGCGCGGCCCAACCGAGGTGCGTCTCCAGAATCTGGCCGACGTTCATACGGCTCGGCACACCCAGCGGATTGAGCACGACTTCGACAGGAGTGCCGTCCGGCAGGTACGGCATGTCTTCCGTCGGCACGATGCGCGCAACGACACCCTTGTTGCCGTGGCGTCCCGCCATCTTGTCGCCGACCTGAAGCTTGCGCTTACGGAACACGTACACCTTGACCAGTTTCGAAACGCCGGGCGGAAGTTCGTCGCCGCGCGTGACGCGCTCGACTTCCTTCTCGTACTGCACGTCGATGCGCTCGATGGCCTTGGCGGCGGTGTCGAGCACGATCTGCACCTGGCGGTCGACCTTGGGATCCTTCACGATGGCAAGGCCCCATTGCAGATTGTCGAGATCGATCTCCTCGAAGAACTTCTCGGTGATCTTGCGGCCGGCCTTGGCAATCACTTCGCCGGTCTCCGCATGGACGAGCTTCTCGCTCGTCTCGTCGATCATGAGTCGCGAGAGCTTGCTCTTGCGCATGCCCTTGACGCGCTCGACATCCTGGTCGCGCTGCTTCTTGAGCTTGGCGAGGCGGACCTTGTCCTGGTTGCGCGACTTGTCGTCGCGTTCCTTGCGCGAGAAAACCTCGATGCCGACCACGATGCCGTCCATGCCCGGAGGCGCCTTGAGCGATGCATCGCGCACATCGCCGGCTTTTTCGCCGAAGATCGCGCGCAGCAGGCGCTCTTCCGGTGAGAGCTCGGTTTCGCCCTTCGGCGTCACCTTGCCGACCAGAATGTCGCCCGAGCGCACGCGCGCACCGATGCGCACGACGCCGTCCTCGTCGAGATTCTTGAGCGCTTCTTCCCCGACGTTGGGGATTTCGCGCGTGATTTCCTCCATGCCCGCCTTGGTGTCGCGGACCTGGCACTCGAACTCTTCGATGTGCAGCGACGTGAACTTGTCTTCCTTGAGGAAGCGTTCGCTGCACACGATGGCGTCTTCGTAGTTGTAGCCGAGCCACGGCATGAAGGCGACGATCACGTTCATGCCCAGCGCCAGCTCGCCGTCTTCGGTGGCGGGGCCGTCGGCGAGAACCTGTCCCGCCTTGACCTTCTCACCGACGTGGATGAGCGGCTTCTGGTTGATGCACGTGTCCTGGTTCGAACGCTTGAACTTGAGGAGCGGATATTCATCCATGCCCTCGTAGTCCGAGTAGTCGTCCAGCGTCTCCTTCTTGCCACCTGGATCCACCACGATCTGCTCGCCCGAAACCGAAATCACGGTGCCGGCGCGACGCGCCACGACGAGCACGCCCGAATCCTTCGCGGCCTTTCCCTCCATACCGGTTCCAACGAGCGGTGACTCCGCCTTCAACAACGGCACGGCCTGGCGCTGCATGTTGCAGCCCATGAGCGCGCGGTTGGCGTCGTCGTGCTCGAGGAACGGAATCAGCGACGCGGCCGCGCTCACCAGCTGGCGCGGCGAGACGTCCATGTACTGGAGCTGCTTCGGCGATACGACGGGGAAGTCGCTGCGCGAGCGCGCCAGCACGTTGTCGGCCATGAAGTGACCCTTGTCGTCCACCTGCGCGTTGGCCTGCGCGATGATGCAGTCGGCCTCTTCGTCCGCGGAGAGGAACGCAATTTCGTCCGTCACGCGGCCGTGATCAACCTTGCGGTACGGCGTCTCGAGGAAGCCGTACTGGTTGATGCGGGCAAACGTCGCCAGGCTGCTGATAAGACCGATGTTCGGACCTTCCGGCGTCTCGATCGGGCACATGCGGCCGTAGTGCGTGAAGTGCACGTCGCGCACTTCGAAGCCGGCGCGCTCGCGCGTAAGACCGCCCGGACCCAGCGCGCTCAGACGACGCTTGTGCGTCAACTCCGCGAGCGGATTGGTCTGGTCCATGAACTGCGACAACTGGCTGGATCCGAAGAACGACTGAATCACCGCGGACACGGTGCGCGCGTTGATCAGGTCGTACGGCGTGATCTGATCGCTCTCCTGCTGGAGCGTCATGCGCTCCTTCACGATGCGCGCCATGCGCGCAAGGCCGATGGAGAACTGGTTCGCCAGGAGCTCGCCCACTGAACGGATGCGGCGGTTGCCCAGGTGATCGATGTCATCCGGCTCCGCGTCCGCGGCCTTCATGTCGAGGAGGCACGCAATGACGGCCACGAAGTCGGCCTGGTCGAGCGTCGTCACTTCCTGCGGCACGTTGAGCTTCAGGCGGCGGTTGATCTTGTACCGGCCGACGGGCGCCAGGTCGTAGCGCTTGGGCGTGAAGAACATGCGCTGCAACAGCGAGCGCGCAGTCTCGAGGTTCGGGGGATCACCCGGACGAATCAAGTTGTAGATCTTCTTGAGCGCCGACTCCTGGTCCGCGCTCGAGTCCTTCCTGATTGTCTTCAGGATGACGTCGTCCTCGGGGCCTTCGTTCTCCGCGTACTTGATGCAGTGCACGTTGACAACTTTGGCTTCGCGCAGCTTGTCGAGAATCTTCTCATCGATGATCTGGCCGGCTTCGAGTATGACTTCGCCCGAACTCTTGTCGGTGACGTCCTGAATCGAAACGCGTCCGACCAGCTCTTCGTCCTTCTTCTTCTGGCCGAGCTTGACGATCTCTTCCTGGTGGAAGAGGCGGAGAATGGCCTGGTTGGTGTCGAAGCCCATCGCCTTCAACAGCACGCTGACGGGAATCTTTCGGCGGCGATCGATGTTCACGAACATCACATCGTTGATGTCGACCGTGAACTCAACCCACGAGCCGCGGTACGGAATGATGCGCGCGTTGAACAGGCGCTTTCCGTTGGGATGGATTTCGTCGCCGAAGAACACGCCGGGCGAGCGATGGAGCTGGGATACGATCACGCGCTCCGCCCCATTGATAATGAAGGTGCCCTTCTTGGTCAGGATCGGGATTTCCCCGAGGAACACCTCGCTCTGAATAATGTCCTTCAGGCGCTTCTCGCCGCTCTCCTCGTCTTCCTCATTAATAACAAGGCGCAGACGGGCCTTGAGCGGCGCGGCATACGTCAGGTCGCGCTCCTTGCACTCCTCTTCGGAGTACTTGGGCTCGCTGATGATGTAGCCGTGGTACTCGAGCTTGTACTTCCCCTTCGGCGATTCGATGGGGAATACCGAGTTGAAAACGGACTCGAGCCCCTGGTCGGCACGCTTGTCGATGGGGACCTCGCGCTGCAGAAACTCTGCGTAGCTTTCGAGCTGGATCGCGAGGAGGTTCGGAATTTCCATGACCTCCGGGATCTTCGCAAAGTTGATGCGGTTGTACTCGTCCCGGGGGTACTCAGTGATGGGTCTGTCGGGCTTCTTGATCATCGTGTCCTCAACGTAACGGGGTCAATGGGCAGTACACTGGCGTCCGAATCAATCAAAGATAAGGACGCCAAAGGGCGCAGGGCAAATTGCCACTGCGCCTGACGCGCTCGCGCGGAAGGGTCGACGATGACGCCGGCGCGAACGCCGGCGTCCATCGAAGCACCGCGCGCGTTACTTGATTTCGACTGTCGCGCCGACTTCGGAGAGCTTCTTCTTGATCTCTTCCGATTCGGCCTTGTTGACGCCCTCTTTGACGGGCTTGGGAGCGCCTTCGACGAGGTCTTTGGCTTCCTTCAGACCGAGGCCGGTGAGCTCGCGCACAACCTTGATGACCTTGATCTTCTCGGCACCGGCGCTGGCCAGGATGACGTCAAACTCCGTCTTCTCCTCGGCCGGAGCCGCCGCGCCGCCGCCCGCACCCGGCATGGCGGCGAACGCCATCGGGGCCGCTGCAGTGACGCCGAACTTGTCCTCGAGAGCCTTCACGAGCTCGGACATTTCGATGAGCGTGAGACGCTCGATGGCCTCCATCGCGGTCTGCGCATTGGAACTGGACAACTTGACTGCTTCCGACATGATCTAACTCCTTCGAACGATGATGTACGAACCGAACAACGAGGCTGCGCCTCACACCTGAGCTCGCGCGGCATGGCCGCGCGAGAACTACGATCAACCGGACTGCTTCTCTGAAATCTGCTTGAGCACACTCGCCAGGTTACGCGCCGGACCCTGTATGACTGACAGGAGGTTGCGCGCCGGGCTCTGCATGCCGCCCATGAGCTGTGACAACAGCTCGCCCTTGCTGGGGATATTCGACAACGCGAGCACGCCTTTGGCGTCGATCACGGTGCCGTCCACGAAACCGGCCTTCAGCTTGGGGAGCTCGTTCTCCTTGGCAAACTTGGCCAGCACCTTGGCCGCGCCGTTCTCGGACTCGCGGCTGATAGCGATCGCAGTAGGACCCTCGAAATACTTCGCGAGGTCCTTGGCCGCGGTCTTCGCGAGACCGCGCTTCGCGAGCGTGTTCTTGACAACCTTGAGGTCCACACCCTCGGCGCGACAACGACGGCGCAGCTCGGTGACTTTCGCCACATTGAGCCCCGTGATGTCGGAGAGGACGATGGAACGCGCGCTGTTGACAGCCGCCTCGACGGCTTCTACCTGCGCGACTTTTTCCGGACGGGCCATTATTTCTTCCTCCGCTGAGCTCGCGCGGCATGGCCGCGCGAAAAATTCAAGAAGTCGATCTACTGCATCGCATTGACGATGGTCTGGCTGTCCAGCTTTACGGACGGCCCCATGGTCGATGAAATGGACATGCTCTTGATGTAGCGACCTTTGCTGGCCGACGGCTTGGCACGCATGATCTCGTGAATGAGAACCTTGAGGTTCTCGAGCAGTTTCTCCTGCGCGAACGAACCCTTGCCGATCGGAATGTGCAGGTTCGCCTGCTTGTCCACGCGGTATTCCACCTTGCCGGCCTTCACGTCGCGAACCGCCTTGGCGACATCGAATGTCACCGTGCCGCTCTTCGGGTTCGGCATGAGACCACGCGGTCCCAGCGTGCGACCGAGCTTGCCGACGTCACCCATGAGATCGGGAGTGGAGATAATGACGTCGACGTCGGTCCAACCGGCCTGGATCTTCGGGATGTACTCGTCGGCGCCGACGAAATCAGCGCCCGCCTCGGCGGCCTCGCGCTCTTTCTCGCCGCGCGCAAGCACGAGCACGCGCACGGTGCGACCGGTGCCGTGCGGAAGCACGACGGTGCCGCGCACCTGCTGGTCCGCCTGACGCGGATCCACGCCGAGATTGGCGGAGAGCTCGATGGTTTCGTCGAATTTCGCGGTGGCCGTTTCCTTGACGAGCTTCACCGCAGTCTCCATGTCGTAGAGCTTCGCGTGCTCCACTTTCTTCGATGCATTTTCGTAACGTTTGCCGCGGTTCATGCTAACCCTCCACCAGGATGCCCATGCTGCGGGCGGTTCCGGCGATCATCAGCGCGGCGGCGTCGATGTCGACTGCATTCAGGTCGGCCATCTTCTGCTCGGCGATCTTGCGCACCTGCGCCATCGTCACCTTGCCAACCTTGTTGCGGTTGGGCTCGCCCGAACCCTTCGCGAGACCGGCCGCCATCTTGAGCAGCACCGACGCCGGCGGCGTCTTGGTCACGAAGTCGAACGAACGATCCGAGTACACGGTCAGGAGCACCGGCGTCACGATGCCCTGTGCCTGCTGCGTGCGGGCGTTGAACTGTTTGCAGAAATCCATGATGTTGACGCCGTGCTGTCCCAGCGCGGGTCCCACCGGCGGGGCCGGCGTTGCCTGCCCACCGGGAATCTGCAACTTCACGGTAGTGACGACTTTCTTGCCCTTGCCTCCGCCACCTTTGGCGGGAGCGGGCTTCGCGGGTGCTGCCATGGTCTAACTTCTCCTTAAGTAGGTTCAAGCGCACGCTCAAGCGGCGTGCTCCCTACGCTGAAGCCTCTTCAATCGCCGCGCGGGCTTGCCCAGGCGCGGCACACATTACCATCGCCGCGCGGAGGCTTGCCGAGGCGCGGCACCATCAACTAAATACTCTCTACCTGCAGAAAATCGAGCTCGACCGGAGTCTCGCGGCCGAAAATGCTGACCAGCACGCGGAGCTTGCCGCGCTCGACGTTGATCTCGTCGATGACACCGGTGAAGTCACTGAACGGGCCGTCCTTGATGCGGATGTGCTCACCCATCGTGAACGGAATCTCCGGAATGATGGTCTGGCGTTCCTTGTCCATGCGGCCGAGGATACGCTCCACCTCCGCCTTTGACAGCGGCTGCGGTCCCGACGACGTGCCGACAAAGCCGGTGACACCGGGCAGGTCGCTCACCAGGTGGAAGGCTTCGTCCGACATGTACATCTCGATCAGGATGTAGCTCGGGAAGAACTTCCGCGTCGTGATCGTCTTCTTGCCCTTCTTCATCTCGGCGACTTCTTCAGTCGGCACGACGATCTGGCCGAAGTGACCCTTGATGCCCGACGAGTTGATCATCTTCTGGATGTTCTCGCGCACCTTGTTCTCGTGACCGGAATACGTGTGCACCACGTACCAGCGCATAGGATGCGCGGGCGTGCTCTCGGTCACGTGAGCCATGGTGGTTTCGTCGTTCATGTTGCGCTCTTCAGTCATGTTGTCTCTAACCGAGCACGAGCCGGATGATGCGGCTGATGACCTGGTCGACCACGCCGACAAAGATGGTCACGATGAAAGTCGACACGATGACGACAATCGTGGACTCCTTGAGCTCCTGGCGCGTGGGCCAGGTGACCTTCTTCAGCTCGGTACGCGTTTCCGAGAGAAACAGTTTGATCCGTTCAATCATGGCTTCTCGCCTTAATTAGATGGCAGGCCCGGCAGGAATCGAACCCGCAACCCCCGCTTTTGGAGAGCGGTGCTCTACCAATTGAGCTACAGGCCTATGTTCCCTACCGCGTTTCCTTGTGCGGCTGGTGCGAATTGCACCAACGGCAGAACTTCTTATGGGTAACGCGGTCCTGGTGCTTCTTCTTGTTCTTGGTCGTCGAGTAGTTGCGACGTTTGCACTTCTCGCAGGCCAGAGTAATGATGTCACGCATGTCTGATCACCCTTACTTGATAATCTTGGTAACGACGCCGGCGCCCACCGTGCGGCCGCCTTCGCGAA
>CAZULB010000122.1:0-8664 GCA_964621155.1 uncultured bacterium
GGCCGTCCTCGCACCAGCCGAAGGTGTAGAGCGCGCCCGCAGGCGTGCGCGAATAGTTCTCGACGCCCTTCTTCAAGAGTCGCGCGAGCGTGCTCTTGGCACTGCCCACCGGGCCGTGCAGGAGCAGAATTCTTTTTTCGGTGCCGTAACCCTGCGCCGCCGACTTGAAGATGTTCACCATCTTCATGAGCGGCTGTTCGCAGCCGTAGATGGCGTCGGCGCCGCCGTTGGCGGCATCGTCGAAGAAGCGATAGCGGACCACCTTGCGTTTGTGCTCGGTGTACTCTTCGACGCCGTGCGACATGATCATGTCGTAAATACGCTGGTAGGCTGTGCGCGTCACCCCCGGATTGCGGATCACAAGCTCGAGGTAATCCTCGAAGCTTCCCTTCCAGTTGAGCCTCTGGAATTCTTCGACGTTTTGCCGGTTGCGGATGAGTGTGATGACTTCGGTCGCGGCGCCCATGGACCCTCCTCACGCGCTATGGCGGACGGGCGGTTGTGCTCGGGTGACGAATTGCCTGCGGTGGCGCAAGGGGCAAGAAACGTACCAAGGCCTCCCCAGCGTTGCCCGTGGTCCGGAGTGGTTTCCCCCGCCTTCCACCGGGCGCCGCTACGTCGTGGCAACCCAAGCGTGTGCACCCTTATACTGCGACCCGCAGCCGCGCCGGAGCGGCCGGCGGCCCAACTGTCACCCAACCGAAAGAACCGCGTTATGACCGATTGCGTTTTCTGCTCGATCGCAAATGGAAAGATTCCCGCCAGGAAGGTGCTCGAGAACGATGACGTGGTGGCGTTCCACGATTTGAACCCGGCGGCACCGGTGCACGTGCTGGTGATACCGCGCCGGCACATTGCGACCCTCGACGACGCGCAGCCGGGCGATCAGGCCTTGCTGGGCCGGATGCTGCACACGGCCAAGAGTGTCGCGGAGGTGTCGGGGCTCGAAAACGGATATCGCGTGGTGATGAACGTGCAGGCGGGGGCGGGTCAGTCGGTATTTCACATCCACCTGCACGTGCTGGGTGGACGATCTTTTTCCTGGCCGCCGTTCTAGTTTTCGAGGCCGGAGGCGTCCGTGAAGTCGAAGTAGGTGTCTTCCAGGGCGCGCTTCAAGTCGAGCGCAGTATCGAAGTCTTCGCGCGTGTCCTCTTCGCGACGCGAGAGTATGCCTGCGTCGATGAGATGGAACACAATGTCTCCCACGTCGCGGCCCGTCGTGACCCCCCACGAACGCAGCACGTCGTAGGCAAGCATCCCGAACTTGTCGCGCGCGAACCGGCACAGACCGTCCAGCAATTCCTCGGCGGAGACATGACGTCGCTCATCCAGCGCCCGCACGGTGTGGTCCAACCCGTCCATGACGAATGCATACGCGTCGCACGCGTAGCGCGCGTCAGCAGCGCGGATGCGCTCCACGGCGAGCCAGAATTCGCTCACGCTCATACGGCCTTCTCCAGCACCCGTTCGTAGGCCTCCACGTACTGACCCACGATGCGGTCGCGGTTGAAAAGGCGCTCGACGCGCGCGCGCGCGGCCTGCCCGACTTCCCTGCGCAGCGGCTCGTTCTTGAGAAGTCCCAGCACAATGGCTTTCATGCAGTCCACGTCATTGGGGTCGCATAGAAATCCCGTCTTCTCGTGCTCGATCACTTCGGGCAGACCGCCGATGCGCGATCCCACCACCGGCACGCCACAGCTCATCGCTTCCAGCGCGGCCAGACCGAAGCTCTCGTGCTGGCTCGGAAGCAGAAAAACATCCGCCACCGGCAGCAGGTCGGCGACGTCTTCCTGGTCACCCAGGAATGACACCCTGCGCTCGATGCCGAGCGCATGCGCCTGGCGCTCCGTGGACTCGCGTTCCGGCCCGTCGCCCACCAACACGAGGCGCGCCGGAATGAGCTTCTGCACTTCATTGAATACCTGAAGCACCACTGGCAGGTTCTTGACTTTCCTGAAGTTGGACACGTGCATGAGAATCCGCTCGCCCTCTTTGGCCAGACGGTACCGCGCCGGCGACGAGCCCTGCGGCCGGAACAGATCCGTATCGACGAAGTTGTGAATCACGTCGATGGGGTGCTCGATACGGAATTCACGGATGGTCTCGCGCTTCAGAAAGTCGGAGACGGTGGTGACCGCGTCGCTCTTCTCGATCGAAAAACGTGTGATCTCGTAGTACGACGGCATCATCCCCACCAGCGTGATGTCGGTGCCGTGCAATGTGGTCACCGTGGGCAGGCGCTGCGGCTTGAGCATCTCCTTGGCGAGAAAGGCCGAGGTCGCGTGCGGGATGGCGTAGTGCACGTGCACGAGGTCGAGCGCGTACTGTTCCGCCACTTCGCGGATCTTGGCGGCCAGACTCAGCGCATACGGCGTGTACTGCCCGAAGAGCGGGTACTCTTCGCTGATCACCTTGTGAAAGTAGACCCGTTCATCATAACCGGACAGGCGCGCGGGGTGGCTGGTGGTGATGAAGTGCACTTCGCTCCCCAGCCGGGCCAGCGACTTCCCCAACTCGGTCGCAACCACACCGCTGCCACCCAGTGATGGATAGCATACGATACCTACTTTGAGCGCGGTGGACACGGTCACGACTCCGGCGCGATCACGTCGAACCGGGTGAGAAGAACGGGCGCGATCAACTGGAAGGCTTCACCATAGACAACACCGACGCGACGCCCCGCCACCATTGCCTGCCCTTCCACCGAACGAAATAGGCCGCCGTCGTTGAGGCGGGTGAGCAGTGCGCCCGATCCGCCTCCCACCTGTGTCGCGTGCGCACGAATCGACGCCAGCTTGGCTTCGTAATGCGATGTGATATCGACGACGACATCGGGATCAACTTCCTGGCGTCCCGCGTACACCAGCATGCGCGCCACCTGCCAGCGCTCCTGGCGCACGCCATCGCTCTCGGTGACATATCCATTCACGTTGGACAGGAACGCAGCGCGCTGCACCAGCATGCCACCCGACGCGTGGTCGGGGTGCGCATCGTGGGCGTTCGGCACCAACAGAACGTTGGGGCGGTAGGCGCGGATGACGGCCACCACCGCGCGCGTCTGGGCAATGTCCTCGCTGTGCACTCCGGTGTCCGGAAGGCCGACATTGACGCGGCGCGTCGCTCCAAGAATACGGGCCGCCTCGGCCGCCTCGCGTGCGCGCTCCTCCGGGGTGCCGTTGGTGGAGGACTCCCCGCGGGTCAGATCGACAATGGTGACGTCGTCGCCCGCAGCGGCGTGTACCGCCACCGTTCCCCCGCACCCGATTTCGACATCGTCGGGATGTATTCCAATCGCCATCAAGCGCATAAGATCCCGGTCGTTTTCCGAAAGCTAGATAGAATATACAACATGCCGGACACGGCCGTCTAACGCGTCGTGTGTCCACTCTTCCGCGCAAGCGTCGATCGCGCGCCACGCATCCTCGCCATGGAACAACATGGGCGTCACGAGCGAGAGAAAGCGCTCCTGCGGCGCGGTGTTCTTTTCAAACATGTCGACCATGCGGGCCAGAAACGGCCAGCGGGCACGCGGCGCGCTCACATCCTGCTCGATCGCTGCCGTGAGCGCCTGCGCCAGGCGTCCCGACAGTTCATCGAAACGTTTCTCGAGTTTGGCGCGCGAGCGGTCATCGAGTCGCGAGGCCGCCTGGGCTCGGAACGCTTCGCTCTCCTTCTTGAACGACATTTCCAGCGCGGCCGCGGCCTGCTTGAGCGTGTCGCTGCCCCCGCGTGCGCTCACCGCGGCCGCCAGCCGAGCGGCATCGGATACAACACCGGCCGCATCCACGCCCAGTTCTTCCAGCATGTCGCGCACGGCGGGCGGAAGATACGTTGCGGAAAGCCGCGGCGCCACCACCGGCATGGCCACGCCCAGGGCCTGATAGATACCCGTCATCTGCGTGCGGTACGCGATCTCGGCCGGGCCCAACACAACTGCCAATGGAGCCAGCACCGAATCCTGCAATAGATTGCGCGCAATCACGCCGGGCGCCACCATGCTGATGTCGCGCTCGATCTGCGCGCGCACACGCTCACGCTGCTCGGCCGGCACGCGCTGGCGCACGCCGTCCTCGACCACGAACAACCCGGAATCCTGCCCCCACTGCACCTGGGCGTGGTATCCGTCGCGCTCGAGGGCAGCGGAGTCGGTCTCGAGAAGCGCGCGCAACTCGCTCTCGCGGTCGTAGAAGGCAAGCAGGAGATCCCGTCCCGCTTCCTTGAGTTGCGGAGCGCGCGCATCGATGATGACAATTTCTCCGCTTGTCGCCGCCACCAGGGCGCGCGCCGCAGCATCCCCGAAATCTCCCGCCGCCGCGACGACCGCCGAGAGATGGTTGTGCGCCGGTCCGGCCGGCAAAGAGGCCGACACGGCGCTCCACACCGCGTGCAGGGCACCCGCATTCATGTCCCCCACCCGCAAACCCGGACGATAGGCGGATGCGTCCAGCGCCACGTCCAGCCGCGAATAGTCGCCGGCCAGCACGCTCAACTCCCGCACTTCCGCAAAGTCATCGTCGTCGGCGCCGAGCCAGAACACGGGCACGCACGGTTGCCTGTCCCGCGCCTCGATTGCGCGCGCGATGGCGATGGCGGTGGCCGCCTTGTAGAGAGACATGAGCGGACCGCCCAGCACACCGGGTTGTTGTCCCGTCACGATAGCGCGTGCAGATCCGTCGGCAAGGCTCGCCAGGCGCGCGACGGTTTCAGGGCGGACGCCGATTTTCGCGTTGTAGGCGTGCGCGGCGCCGAGGAGTCCGGACGCAACCGAAACGCGCCGCGCCAGCGCAGACGCCCACGCGTCCGCGGCGTGAAATGCGGGCAGCCGGGAATGGATGCGCCCGCCGCTACGGCTTACAAAGTCGCGATACAGCGGTGTCCCCGAGGGCATCGCCGCGACGTCGATACGAGCCTTCACAGTCATGCCTTGCTCCGTGTGGTGCAGATAAGTATCAACCGTGGCGACGACGCGGCTTCGAAAGGAAGCAGCTCGTAGTCGCCGTGTTCGGTTCCGACTTCAAACCCGGCCCCGGAAAGCATGGCGCGCAATTCCTCGCGCCCGTAGAGTCGCACTCGTTCCAGGTACTCCACCGCTTCCCTTTGCGGCCATTTCACCCGCACGCGCTTCTCGAGAAAGCGCCCGTCGGCGGAAAGCGCGCGCTCTTCATCCACCGTAATGTCCCGGACCGTGCGCTGCGTGCGCGGCCTCAGCGCCGCGCGCGCGACGTGCGCATTGATGAAGTCCATCACGAACGTACCCCCGCTGGCAAGCACGCGCGCGATTTCGCCCAACACACGCGCGTTGTCGGCGTCCGCATCGAAATAACCGAAACTGGTGAACATGTTGATGGCGGAACCGAACGCCCCGGTCGTAAAGGGCAGCACGCGCATGTCACCACATACGAGGCGGCCGGCCAAGTCGGGGCGTTTGGCGGCCTCGCCCAAAAGGTGCTCCGATAGATCGACCCCGTACATGTCCGCGCCCGCGCGGGACAGCGCACACATGTAGCGCCCATCGCCGCACGCCACGTCCAGCGTGGGGCGGGCGTTGGCCACGTAGGGAGCGAGCTTTCTTGCCACCCGCGCCGCTTCGGTCACGTCGCGGTGCGGGTAGACGAGCGGGTACAGCTCGCCGAAAGCAACCCGGTACCATTCCATCGTCATGCACCCGCGAGCTCGAGCGCGGTATCGTGCTGGAAGTGGACATCGTCGCGTTCGGGATGACTCTCGTTGTAATGGAGTCCGCGGCTCTCTCTCCGGCGGCGCGCCGACTCGATCACCAGCTGCCCCACCGCGATGATGTTGCGCAGCTCGAGCAGGTCCTGGGTGACGCGGCTTCTCCAGTACACGCCGTCGACGGTCCGGGCCAGAACCTGCATACGCTGCGCGGCAATATCGAGACGCGCGTCGCTGCGCACGATGCCAACGTAATCCCACATGACGCGCCGGGCTTCGTCCCAGTCGTGCTCGAGCACCACAGGATCGGGTGCGCCTGACCCGCCCGGCTCCTGCCAGGGGAGCACCTGCGGGGGTGCTGCCCCGGGACGAAGTCCCTCGAGCGCGCCGGCGTGCGCGCGCTGCGCATACACGAGCGCTTCCAGTAGCGAATTGCTGGCGAGCCGGTTGGCGCCGTGCAGTCCGGTGTGGCTCACCTCGCCGATGGCAAACAGGTTCGCGAGCGATGAGCGGCCGCTGGTGTCTACGTCGATACCGCCGCAGAAATAGTGTGTGGCGGGAACCACGGGAATGGGCTCGCTACGGATGTCGATGCCGAACTCCGCGCAGCGTTCCATGATGGACGGGAACCGTCGCTCGACGAATCCATTTGGCAGGTGCGTCACGTCGAGGTACACGCAGGGCGCGCCGGTGCGCTTGAGCTCGGAATCGATGGCACGCGCCACGATGTCGCGCGGGGCCAGTTCGGCACGCGTATCGTAGCGCTCCATGAAGCGCGTGCCGTCGGCGTGCACAAGACGGCCCCCTTCTCCACGCAGCGCCTCGCTCAGGAGAAATGATTTTGCACGCGGATGAAACAGGCAGGTGGGATGAAACTGGACAAACTCGAGATTAGAAACGCGCGCGCCGGCGCGGTAGGCCATCGCCACACCGTCGCCGGTCGCAATGTCGGGGTTGGTGGTGTAGAGGTACACCTTGCCGGCTCCACCGGTGGCGAGGATGGTGCGCTGGGCCACGAATTCGCGTACGCGCGCGCCGTGCACGTCGAGAACGTAGGCGCCAAAAACACCGTTTGCAGCACGCGGCTCCTCGAGATGCCGCGGGCCGATCAGGTCCACCGCCATGTGGTAGGGGTGGACCTCGATGTCGGGGTGATCCAGCACCGCGTCCAATAATCGCGTCTCGATCTCGCGCCCGGTGTGGTCGCGCGCGTGCACGATGCGGTGGCGCGAGTGCCCACCTTCGAGCCCGAGCGCCAGGGTTCCATGGTCGGTGGTAAATGCCACCCCGAGCTCGACGAGCTCACGGATACGCGCGGGTCCCTCCCGCACCACCATCTCCACCACATCGCTGTGACAGAGGCCCGCCCCCGCCGCCAGCGTGTCTTTGATGTGCAGCGCCGGGTCGTCGTCAACACCCATAACGGCGGCCACACCGCCCTGGGCATAGTTGGTATTGGAGTCGGTGAGCTCTTTTTTGGTGACAAGCGCAACCCGCCCCGACCGCGCCAGATTGAGCGCCAGCGACAGGCCCGCGACTCCCGAACCGATGATGAGAAAGTCAGATTGGATCACGCGACGAAGATTGCGTTGGATAGGTAGGCAGACAACACCGCCCGGCGGCACTTTTGGCCATGCTATGAACGGCGCGTCCGGATTGCAACAACGAACGCCGCGCGAGCGCAGTTTGCACCGCCAACAAGGACGCCCTTGCCGGGCCACTTTGCACGCTCGCGGAAGATCACGCTAACCTGTTCCAGCCACGACTCTTGCGCGCTCGCCCTCCCCGCTCTCACTGGCACACGGATTGCGAATGCCCGGTCCGGATACGCGTCGCCACGCGGTCCATCATACGAAGGACATTTTCAGGAGGTAGGGTTCCCATGTTGAAGCGCACTCTTCTTTTGCTCGTGCTCGCGGTGTCGGCGGTCTTCGCCGTCGCGTGCGACGACGCCACGTCGGAAGGCATGGCCATTTTTGGCGTTTCCGACATCAATGGTAATTCACCGGTTGTCAGCGCCGGCGGCGCGGGTGCAACGGTCTCGATGACGTTCCGCTGGAGACCATACTTTGACACCGACGCTGCCATTGTCGAAGCCTATCCGCACGGCGACTATGTCATCGACAGCTATCGCGTGACGTGGGCTGCTGTGACCTCGGGAGCAACGACTCCCTCGCCGCGCGAAACGGCGACCCAGATCTTTGTCCCGGTCTACGAACTGGTCGGCGCCTCAATTCTTGTGGCGACGCCGACGGAAGCGGCTGCTGTCGCAGCCGGGTCCGTGCTGAACGCAACCATCGAGTTCACCGCTCATGAAATGGGAACCACCAAGGAAGCCAAGTTCTCGACCACGTTTGCGGTGACGTTCAACTAGCGGAAAACGGGACTACCTCCCGAACTCAGGAAGCGCCGCGAACGAAAGCTCGCGGCGCTTTTCTTTTCTGCCTAGGCCGGAAGTTCGTCGCCGAATACCACGACTTCCAGCCGCGCCACCCACACCGGGAACGGCAACTGGAGCAGCCGGAGCTTCACCCAGTCCTTCTCCGTCGTAGCCACGGCGCAAGCTCCTTCCCGACGCACGCGTTCGGAGATACGCGCCACGTCGCGCGCGTCGTAGCGATGATGGTCGGCAAAAATTTCGTGGCCCGTCACGCGCACGCCCGTCTCGGCCAGCGCGCGTTCGAACGCATCCGGCCTTGCGATTCCGGAGACCGCGACAAAGCCATCCGGTCGCGCTTCATCCCCGAACCCATGCTCGAGTGCGATATGCCGCGCCATGCCGGCCACCGCGACATCCGGTCGCAGCCACCGCGCCACCTTCGCACGCGCGCCGGCCACGGCGGCCGGAGTTTCCGCGCCGTTGAACACGACGGCGTTCGCGCGCCGCAGCGCTTCCGGCCTTTCGCGCAGGCGCCCCGCCGGGAGAAGCGCACCGCCATCCAGCGGTCGTTCGGCATCGAGCAGCACGATGTCGGCATGGCGCGCCACACG
>CAZULB010000123.1:0-8565 GCA_964621155.1 uncultured bacterium
GCTAACACCCCGCGGGTCCTGTGTTTTCACAAGCTTTCGCGCGGTTTTCTGTGGGAGGGGACGTGGACCACGCCCGGCCGCTTCGAAGCCATCGTCGACCGCCTGGTCGCGTCGGGTTACACATTTGTCGATGAAGCGGGCTACCTGGATGCGCTGGTCCACCCGTCGCCGGCGTCGGCGAAACAGCTGTTCCTCACCTTCGATGACGGTTATGCGGATACCATTGAGGAAGCACACCGGATTCTGGCAGCCAGGAGCATTCCATTTCATGTTTTCCTTGTCTCTGACTATGCGGGACGGGACAACACGTGGGACCTCTCTCTCGGACGATTGAAGCACCGGCATCTTGCCTGGGACCGTGTCGGTGAGTTGGCACATGCCGGTGTATCTTTCGGGTCGCACACCGCCGCGCATCTGGACGCCACCCGGCTTCCCTACGGGGCATTGCTCGAAGACCTGCAGCGGTCGCGTCGCACCATCGAAGCCGCCACCGGCCGACCGGTGCGCACGTTGTCGTATCCGTTCGGTCGCTATAACGCGACCGTGCTTGCCGCCGCGCGCGAAGCCGGCTTTGAGGCTGCATTCTCGCTGTATCCCAGGGGGAGCAACGCGCGGGTGGATCCGTTCGCCCTTCGTCGCGAGGCGGTGTACGTGATCGACCCTGCCGCGCTGGTCGAACGCAAGCTCGAGCGCAATGCCTTCTATGGGCTGGAAGAGATGAAGTGCCGCGCGATCAACGCGGTCTCGGTGCTTACTCCGCTTCTGAAGTCATCGAGTGCGCGCGGGCGCTGACCTCGCGCATTGCCGGCTCGAGGGCCGGCTGCGGCAGGTCGGGCGCGCGCGGGGGGAGAGGGCGTACTTTCGACGCCTGTCGGGGAAGCGAAGGCCAACCGGGATAGCTCACCTTGAAACGCGCCTGGTTGTACACGTACGCGAATGCAACCAGGGGCAGCACGACAATGAGGAACCACGGATCTTTCCATGCGGCGGCAATTGTCACCAGCGCCGTCGGAATCTGCACCGCGTAGGAACTGGTGCGCGAGCGCACCGCATACTTTTCCGCAACCGACAACTCACGCGCGCGTGACAGCCGGTAGTACGCGTAGGCAAACGCGATCAACGCGCCTCCTGTCACGATGGCGGGCAGCCAGCTCGCCGCCTTCAGCCCGCGCAGCTTCGGCGCCGCGCTGAGCACGAACGCCGCCACGCCGAATCCCAAGGACAGCAGCGCGGAGCGCCTCTCGCCAAACACAACCGTGGTGGTGTGCTTGCCCGCAGCCGCGTCGCCTTCGACATCCAGAATGGTGGTGTGCAGGAACGTCCCCGCGACCAGCAGCACCCACGGCACCGCCGCGAGAATGGCGGGCATCACGTCGTTCGACAACGCCCCGTTGCCGATCACAAAGGCGAGTCCGCCGTAACCGACGGCATTGGCGGCCAGATCCCACCACGGCCGCGCGCACAGGCGCAAGGGCGGCAGGGAATAGATGAGCGAGAGCACCAGTGCGGCGACGAGCGGGATGCGCTGCACGGCGTGCGTGTTGTGATAGAGAAGCGACGATGCAATGAAGCACGCAAGTGCGACGAACAACATCGTGCGCGGACGGAACACACGTCGCGTGAGAAAGAGCCCCTTGCCATTCAGGCGGTCGCTCTCGAGGTCAAAGATCTGGTTGAGCACGTAGGCGCACGCCAGCAGGGCGGACAGGCACCAGAAGGCGGACTGGATTACGGCCGTGTGTTCGACCCCGCGCGAGACCTTGTGGGAATGCGCACCGAGGCTGTAGAAGGCCCAGGCCGGGACGAGAATCAGGGGCCGGAGAACAAAAAGAAAATCCGCCGCGCGCAGGGCTGCGCGCGCAAAAGGGCCCCGGCCCGAAGTGGAGAAAACGGCGCTGGTGCTGATTAAAGCAGGGTATAAGCCTGCCGGTCGCTCGTCAACTTGTATCGAAGCTCGAGGGCCGACGCGCTGTGGATGGTGTCCGAGTCGGCGAGACCCGACTTCCACAGCTCGCTGAGGTCGTTGGGATAGTAGCCGTTGCGGGAGCGGTAAGCCTCGATCAGCCAGCGCACGTGGTACTCGATGCGCGAGCGGTGCGCAGCGTCGTTGGAAAGCAGGCCGTTGCGCGCCATGGCGGCGGCGCGGTCGACGTCGTGCATGGCGCCGACGAAGGCGCACGCCGTGAAGACGATGGCGCAGGCCACCATGACCAGCGGGTTGCCCAGATGGCGGCGCGCCTTCGCGTGCGCCGAGTGACCGGGCGCGTCGTCGCGTTCGGCGACTTCGGCTTCGATGATGACGAGGCCTTTTTCCTTGAGGAGCTTCAGCGCTTCGTAGGTGTCGAAGGCCGGCATCTTGGCGCGCGCCACGATGTCGCGCACGGCGCGCGGCGACTTGAGCATGCCGAGGACGCTCTTCTCGCTCTGGAACATCTCCGCGTCCTCGGCCGGCTCGCGGCCGGTGGCAGCAATGCGAATGCCCTCGGCGGGGAACATCTCCTGCAGCATCGGATACTCGTCGATGCGGCGCATGCATTCCATGAGCAGGGGCTCGACGATGTGCTCGCCCAACGACTTCACGCCCCCGACGATTTCTTCGCCGGAGATGAACTTGTAGGAACACTGGTCCCACGTGAGCACGTCGTGGAGCGTTTCCTGGATGTGGAAGCGCCACTGTCGCGCAAGTTGCTCCTCGTCGAGGAATTTTTCCGACGTCAGAATGTCGAGCAGATCCAGCTTGGACTGCGTGCCGATCTGCGTAAGGCGCACCAGGTCCTCGCGCGAGAGCACGCCGTAGCGCATGAGGTATTCGCGGAAGGGATCGCGCGTCTTGCTGCGGCGGTCGCGCGTCGAAATGATCTTGCCATCACGGAAGAAAAGAACCGTGGTTTTCTCATTGATGGTGACCGACAGCATGCCGGTCTTCTGCTGCACGGCGATGAGCTGCAGAATCTCTTCGAGTCCGAATGAACTGAGGTTGCCTTCGAGTGCCATGTCAGAGCCCCTTCGTCTTCCGCTGCGGCAGTGGCGCCTAGGCCGACGCCGCGTTGTCGTCCGCGTGTTCGGATGTGCGTGTCCGCGTGGCGCTGCGTGTGGAGCGCATCTCGTAGAGCTGTCGCGACATGACCGCGATCGTGTACGACAGGATGACGCCCAGCGCGGGCAGGATCCACTGCCAGAGCGGCGTCGAGTAGTCGAGTGATGCCCAGCGGGGGAGGATGTAGCCGGTGGCGAAGAAAGCCACCACACATCCTGCGAAGAGCGTGGCCACCGCGATACCGCTGATCATGCGCCCATAGAAGAGATGACGCACACCCGGAACCCACATGGTTACCCATTTGATCGACTTGCGGCGCTTGACGATCACCGACTGGCGGCGCTGGCGCAGCAGGGCTTCCAGCACCTTGTCGCTGGTGACGCCGCCCACGACCTTGCCGCATGCCTTGCACAGAATGGTGCCGTGGTCGTCGCTGCAGCAGTGGTTGCAGGTGATTTCACCACAGTTCGAACACTGGAACGCAACCTTGAGCGGCTTGATGAACTTGGCGCCGATCAGTGAAAGCAGCAGCGCTCCCACCACGATCACGAAGCCGACTCGGGGAGAGAGGCCGGTGGCGCTGGTGAGCGCGGAGGTCATGACGGCGGAATGCTCGTGCCTGCCTTCGATGGCGGCCATGCGCCAGAAGTCTTCCGCGCCATAGATGCGAGGAAAGATCGACCACGTGTCGCGCGCGCGCGTGGCGAAACTGTCGTGGATGGCGTCAAAGCCGGCCTGCGAGGCGCGCTTCAGCGCCTGCGACGACTCGTCCATCAAGAGCGTCTTGATATAGGCCTGGGCGAGATTGTACTGACCCACCGCGTCGGCGTTGTTCACCTGTTCCGCCTTGCGATAACCCTCGAGCGCCTTGTCGTACTGGCCGTTCAGGTAGTAGACGTTGCCCAGGTTGACGTAGGGCAATGACTCGCGGGGGTTTCTCTCGATGGCCGCGAGGAAGTGACCGACGGCCTGCTCCTGCTCTCCCGCGCGCATGGCGAGAAGGCCGAGCGCGGTTTCTTTTTCGGCCTCGAGTCCGCGCGACGGTGTGCCGGCGATGAGCGCGGCCAGCGTCGGATCGGCGGCCGATTCATTGGCCTGGGAAATCAGCGACGTGAGCGATGCCGGATCCGCGATGGGCGAGTAGCGGTCGATGAACGGCGCGAACCACGCCAGCACGGCAAAAGCCGTCGCCGACATGAACGCCACCACGCGCTCGCGGCGCTGCATGAATGGCCAGGTAGACAACATCACGCAGGCGATGGCAATCGGATAGGCCGGAATGACCACGAAAGGCGCCAGCAAGATCAGGTACGCGCACGCGCGAGGTTTGGCGGCGTTGAAGCGACGCGACAGGAACTCGGCAATGCGGTGCGCGAGGAACGGGAAGTACCGGAGCAGGAGCGCCAGATACACGATGCCCGACGCGATCAGAAAGATCAACATGATCGCGACGCCGGCGTTGGCGGCGAACAGCGACTGGGCTTCGAAGCTGCGTGTGGTGACGATGATCCCCTGCGCGAACCAGAAGATGGCGTCGGGCGAAAGCCGGCGTGCCTCCAGGCGTGCCAGCGTGAAATAGCTGTCGGTAAAGTGCGGCGCGAGCGCGATGGAGGATTTCAGATGTGCGCGCGCGTCGTCGAGCTTGCCGTGGCGCGCGTCGTCCAGGGCGGCCATGTACTCGACTTCGGCATCCAGCGGCAAGGACACGGCGCCCGAACGAAGCTGCTGGTCGATGTGCCGGGCAACATTTTCCGGAGAAGCCAGCGCCGCCGGCGCGTGGGCGGCCACGAGTGCCACCAACACCACCAGCGCCGTGCAGAATGCGTGCATGGCGCCGCGCTGCGAACGCATCGTTCGCATGCGCTCCTGCGAGCGGTCTGTTGATTCCTTCACGAGATACCCGGCCTTTATCGCGTCCTCATGCCCATAAATGCTTGTGAGCGAATGGCGTAACGGCAAGAAGCGTGCCCGGTGCGGGGTCTCGTTACTCTTCTATATAGGGAGAACGGAGTGAGGCAGAGCCGGCAATTTCTACCGGTCCCGGAAGTAGGTCGTGCTCGGAAACGAACGTGTCAAACGGTGAGACACGTGCATACTTTGCGGTAACTGGCGCCCACCAGCCGCATGGATTCGATCGGTGTCACCGACTGCTCAAGTAACCTTACCTGCTTTTTGCGCCGCCCGTGGCACCGGCGCCTGCGCCGGCACCGATCGTGTCGAGCGCGCGCAATTCCGCAAGATCGGGATCCGCGTTGCGCCAGCAGCGCCTGGCTGCAGCGACTTCCTTCGCGGCACCGGCGTCATCGCCCTGATGTTGCAGAACCAACGCGCGCGCGTAGTGGCTGCCGCCGTAGGCGGCGTCGTGGTCCATCATCTGCGCGGCGAGGTAATCCGCCAACTCCCAGTCGCCCGCGTCCCGCGCCGTGCGCGCCAGAGTTTCCAATCGGAACAGGCCCTGCGACCACGCATCCGGCCCGGGTGCGGTGCGCAGCTTCTTCACCACATCCTTGAGAACCGCACGCCCTTCTTCCTGTTGGCCCTCGCGCAGCAGCAATTCTCCTCGCAGGGCATCCACCCACGGCGCCACCGTAGAACGCGATGGATCGAGGAAGCGGGGAATCTCGGGGACGTCGGCGAGCTCCTTTTCCGCCGCGGCCAGTTCTGCCTTCGCGTCGTCGGTGCGCCGCAGCGCGAGCAGGGCCTGGCCCGCCAGCGCGTGACCGACGCAACGCGCCTGCGGGTACTCGAGCGTGGTAAGTGACTGCGCGGCGGCCAATGCTTCTTCGTAGCGCTCGCGGTGAATCAGGAAGGCGGGGAGCTCGCGCATATTGAACCCGCGGTATGCGTTCACTGCTTTCAGCCCGGCCGAGCTGCGGAAGGTCGCTTCGGCCGTCTTCATCTGGCCCTTGTGTTCGTAACAACTGGCGAGCAGATCGAGGTTGTGCGCGTGGTGCCAGTCCAGCGCCGGATCGATTTTCTCGGTTGCGTAGTACTCGAGCTCGAGCGCGTCCGCTTTCTTGAACTGCATAATAGCGTCATCGACGCGCCCGACGCGGCGCAGATCGTGCCCCCACATGTGCGCGGCGTGTGGAATAGACGGAGCAAGGCGCGCGTACTGCCTGCCGTGCGCGAGCGCGGCATCGATGTCGCCGATGTTCTCGCAGGAATGGACCAGGTAGTGGTGCGCGCTGGCGTGGTCGGGAACGAGGGCGAGCACCTGCTGGTAGAACGCGATCGACGACGCGCCCCCGCGTTGTCCGCGTCCGGTGGCGTTGGCCTCTTCGGCGTTGCCGCGCAGAATCCAGAACTCGGGGTCGCGCAGGTGCGTGGCCAGGGCGTCTTCGATCGCCTTCTTGTACGCGAGAAACAGCGAAGAATCCTGCAGATCGTCGAGCGCAGCCATCTGCTTCTCGCGGATACCAATACGCAACCGCTCGCGCTCGCTCGCGCTCGCGGAGAGCTCCTTCGCTTTGGCCAGGTATTGCTCCGCGCCTTCGGGGTTGTCGAGACCCGACTGCACGTAGCTCAATTCCAGAAACGCCATGGCGCATTGCGGATCGAGGCGCAGGGCCTGGTGGAACGAGCGTGAGGCTTCGATCCACACGTACGATTCAAGGTAATTGAGTCCCTGGTCGTAGAAGGCCTGCGCTTCCTTTGAAGTCGTTGTGATGGCCTCGTGGGAATTGCCGACGCCCTTGTGGAGCGAAATCGGACGGTCGAGGAGATCCCCGGGCACGTAGCCCGGCGGCGCCGTGCACCCCGCGTGCGGGTCATCCTGCGCGGTGACCGCGCCAACCGACAGACTCAGGGCGAGGAAGCAGGGAACAATGAGCCGCCACAGCATGAAAAACCTCCACGGGGACGCCGGCATGATACACGATACTGCGGACGGCGTGGAGATTGGCGCTCTGGCGGCGGTGTGGTATAAATTGGCGCCTATGAGCACCACGCTTCCCATTGTCCATATCAAGGATCTTCGTGCCCACGCCGGGCAGCCGGTTGAGCTGCGCGGCTGGGTTTACAATACGCGCTCCGGCGGGAAAATTCGTTTTCTCATCCTGCGCGATGGGACCGGTTACCTGCAGTGCGTCGCGGGCGCGCAGGACGTGACTCCCGAGCAGTTCGAACTCCTGGGCACCCTCGACCAGGAGTCGAGCGTTATCGTCACCGGCATTCCGCGCGAAGACAAGCGCGCGCCGGGCGGGGTGGAGCTGACCCTGAAGAGCGTCCAGCTCGTCGCTCCCGCGCACGACTATCCCATCACGCCCAAGGAACACTCGTCGTCGTTCCTGCTCGACCATCGCCACCTGTGGCTGCGCAGCAAGAAGCAGCATGTGGTGCTCAAGGTTCGCCACCACACCGTGAAGGCGATCCGCGACTATCTGAACAACAACGGGTTTGTGAACCTCGACACGCCCATCTTTACACCCAACGCGTGCGAGGGAACCTCGACACTGTTCGAGACCGACTACTTTGGCGACAAGGCATACCTGTCGCAGAGTGGGCAGCTCTACAACGAGGCCACCGTCGCCGCCTTCGGCAAGGTGTACTGCTTTGGCCCCACGTTTCGCGCCGAAAAATCCAAGACGCGCCGCCACCTCACCGAGTTCTGGATGGTGGAGCCCGAGATTGCGTACATGGATTTGAACGAGTTGATGGAGCTGGAGGAGGATTTCTTCTGCTACATCATCGCGCGCGTGCTGGAGAACTGCGGCACCGAGCTCAAAGAAGTGCTCGAGCGCGACATCTCCAAACTTGAAGCGGTGAAAAAACCGTTCCGGCGCATCCATTATAAGGATGCCGCGAAGTTTCTCCTGGATAAGGGGCTACCGTTCCAGATGGGCGGCGACTTCGGCGCACCCGATGAGACCGCACTCACCGAGAACGAGACATCACCGCTTTTCGTGCACCATTTCCCGACGGCGATCAAAGCCTTCTACATGGAGCCCGATCCCCAGGAACCCGAGTACTGCCTGTCCGTCGACATGCTGGCCCCCGAGGGTTACGGCGAAGTCATCGGCGGCAGCCAGCGCATCTGGGACCTGGCACTTCTCGAGAAGCGCATCCAGGAGCACAATCTCCCGCGCGCGGCGTTCGAGTGGTACCTCGATCTGCGCAAGTTCGGCAGCGTCCCTCACTCCGGCTTCGGCATGGGTGTGGAACGAACGGTGTCGTACCTGTGCGGACTCCAACACCTGCGCGAAGCCATTCCATTCCCGCGCATGCTGAACCGGCTGAATCCGTAACCCGAGATGGATGCCGGAGTGAAGCGGTTCACGCAGAGATTGGTGTTGTTGAACGAGTCGGGGTTGAGCGTCGTACACAGAAACTCGTGTCGCTAGAATAAGCGCGTGGAATTCCTCACCAGCGTCAAGCTTGCCCTCTATCACACCATCGCGGAGACAACGCACGCTCCGTCGGTGTCCGACGTGGCACGACAGCTGGGTGCCTCCAACGAAGACGTGCAGTCCGCCTTCCACGAGCTCCACAAGAAGCGCCTGCTCGTTCCCGAGCCCGATGATCCCACC
>CAZULB010000124.1:0-8456 GCA_964621155.1 uncultured bacterium
GGTTCGATTCCCCTCAGCTCCACCATTTTTTTCTGCCCGAACCGCGCCATCCGCCGTACGATTGCATGCGGATCGGGCGCGTGAATCGCGCGCGTGAGTGGCGGCCGGGTCCCACGCAATGACCTGCCATGAATCCCGTCAGGACCGGAAGGTAGCAGCGGTAAATGGACCGGGTCATGTGACGTGGTCAAGCCTGGTCGCCTCTCACGGGCGTTGTTGGTCGAGCCGACACACAAGAGGAAGCGTATGAGCTACGAAGTGCTCGCAAGAAAGTGGCGGCCGCTCACGTTCGACGACGTGGTGGGGCAGGAGCACATCTCGCGCACGCTCAAGATGGCGGTCGAGTCCGACCGCGTCTCGCACGCCTACCTGTTTTCGGGCCCGCGCGGATGCGGCAAGACGAGCACGGCGCGTATCCTTGCGCGCGTCATCAACTGCGAAAACGTCAAGAACGGCAATCCCTGCAACAAGTGCGCGTCGTGCGTGGCGGTGTTGAAGGGCACGCACCTCGACGTGATGGAGATCGACGGCGCGTCGCACACCGGCGTGGAAAGCGTACGCGAGCTGCAGGAGTCGATCGGGTTCACGCCCAGCCAGAGCAAGAACAAGGTGTACGTCATCGACGAGGTGCACATGCTCTCGTCGCACGCCTTCAACGCGCTTCTGAAGACGCTGGAAGAGCCGCCCGCGCACGTCTACTTCATCTTTGCCACCACTTCACCGCAGAAGATTCCGGACACCATCAAGTCGCGCTGCCAGCGCCATCACTTCAAGCGCCTCGAGAATGCCGAGATCGCCGGCCGCCTGGAGTTCATCTGCAAGAGCGAAAAGGTGAAGTTCGAGGCCGACGCGCTGCGGTTGCTCGCGCGCAAGGCCGACGGCAGCATGCGTGACGGCACCAGCCTCCTCGACCAGTGTGTCACGGCATCGGGCAGCAACGTGACCACGCAGGCCGTCCGCGGCATTCTGGGACTCATCGATCAGGAGAAGGTGCTCGCACTGGTGGATGCCGTTGCGGCGGGGGACGCGACCGCGCCGCTCAAGCTTCTCGACAGCGCCGTCAACGAAGGGGTCGATCTCAACGATCTGCTCTCCGCGCTGCTCGAAGGGTATCGCGACCTCATGATTCTGAGCGTGCCCGGCGACCTGTCGTCGCTCTTGTTCCGGTCCAAGGGTGAAGTCGATCACCTGCGCGCGAGCCTCAAACATTACGAACTGGCCGATCTCGTCACCATCGTGGAGCGGCTGTGCAACGCATCGTCGCGCTTGAAGCAGGCCACCGATCCGCGCATCTATTTCGAGAGCGTGGTTGTCGATCTCACGCTGCTCGACAGGCAGACCGATGTGCGCACGCTGATTTCACGGCTGGAAGGCGACGGCGGAAGCTCGGGTAAGGGGACGAGCGCGCCGCGTAGCGAGGGCGCGCGGGGCAAGGGATCGTCCGCCGCCCCCGGGTCGGCGCTGACCGGGGGAGCCACGCTGCCGCTCGCCGGTGCGCAGGCGCCCTCGATCGGTGAAAAGCCGCAACGTCCCGTGCGTGACGCGGCTCCCGATGCCGTCGCCGAAAGCGCGGATGCCGATGCGGCGGCGCCGGCCATTCCTTCCGATGCCGCGCTCGACCTGCCCAAGGTGCAACAGCTGTGGGACGGCTTTGTTACGTTTGTGCGTCAGAAACGGGTTTCACTGGGCGTGTGCCTGATTTCAGGCAAACCCTATTCATTCGACGGCCAGAAGCTGTCCATCCGTTTTTTGAAGAGTTTCTCACTGCAGCGCGAGCAGGCGTCGCGGCCGGAGAGCCTCGAGTTCATCGGTCAGATGTTCGAGAAGTACTTCGGGCACAAGATCGAGATCGTGTGCTTCCTGGAAGGGGAAGAGCGCGCCATCGCCATCGACGAGGCGGTTGCGAAGCAAAAGCCGCAGGAAGAACGGCTGCGTGAAGTATCCGACGAGAAAAAGCCCGTGCTCCAGAAGCTCATGAAGGATTTCGACGGCGAGATCGTTCGCTATCAGACCTAACACCGGGAGATTCATCCATGACCAACATCATGAAGATGATGAAGCAGGCGCAGCAGATGCAGGCCAAGATGGCGAAGATGGAAGAGGAACTGGCGAAGGAAGAGTTTGAAGTCGCCGCGGGTGGCGGCGCTGTCTCGGTGCGGATGAACGGCAAACAGGAAATTGTGAAGCTCACCATCAGTGAAGACGCCATGAAGGACGGCGACCGTGAGATGTTGCAGGAGCTCATCATGGCGGCCGTGAATCAGGCCCACCACAAGGCGTCGGACCTGGCCAAGGAGCGCATCGCGGCCATCACCGGCGGTATCAACATCCCCGGCCTGTTCTGATCGGAGCAACCGCCGCGCGCATGGATTTCGGCTCCGAGACCCTTTCCTCCCTCGTCAAGTCGCTGTCGCGTCTGCCCGGCATCGGGAGCAAGAGCGCGCTGCGCATCGCGCTGCATTTTCTGCGCACCGACAACCAGGACTCCGAGCGTCTCGCGGCGCTTCTTTCCGACCTCAAGCAGAAGGTCCACTTCTGCTCCATCTGCGGCTCCATCACCGAGTCTGAGCAGTGTGCAATTTGCAAAGATCCGGCCCGTAACCGGGAACTGATTTGCGTCGTGGCCGAGCCCCAGGACGTGATTGTCATGGAACGCACCCGTCACTACCGGGGTCTTTACCACGTCCTCCACGGCGTGCTCTCCCCGGTTGACGGAATCGGCCCGGAAAATTTGAACCTCAGGAATATCCCCGCGCGCGTTCGCGACGGCCATGTTCGCGAACTCATTGTCGCCACGAACCCTACCGTCGAGGGTGACGCCACCGCCCTGTATATCGCCCGCTCCGTTGCGGACACGGGTTGTACTGTCACGAGACTTGCTAGAGGGCTCCCAATGGGCGGGACCCTTGAATTCGTTGACGATACGACCCTGGCCCGCGCCATCGACCGCCGCGAAGCGCTATAGCGCCCGACCCCGGCTGGGCGGTCCGGCCGGCGGTATTTTTTTCCGGCGTCGCATGCGCCCCTCGGAGCTGAATCATGGTACGTGCTGATTGGACGATCTACGAAGAGGACTACTGGGCGATCAACTCGGTCCTCAAGGAGCTCATCGATAACTCCAATTCGACGAGCGTCCTCCTGATCGACAAAACCGGCCAGTTGATTGCAAGCGTCGGCATGGAGCCGGAGTTCGACCTCATGAGCTTCGCGTCGCTGTGCGCCGCCGACTTCGAGGCCAATGCCCAGCTCGCCACGCTGATCGGCGAAAAAGACTTTTCCACGTTGTATCACCAGGGCGTCGACGAGAGTATGTACCTCTCGCGCGTGGCGCAGGCCATCATCCTCGTGGTGCTCTTCAACAAGCGCACGACGCTGGGCCTCGTGCGCCTGCGCGTCAAGAAGGCCGTCGACAATCTCGACACGGTCCTGAATCGCCTGTTCAACAAGCTCGAGTACGAAAACGAGGACTTGAAGCAGTTCGACAAGGGATTCGCCGACGAGCTCAACAAAGAGATCGATTCGCTGTTCAAGGACTAACGCGGGGACGCGAGGCCAGGCAACATGTCGCTAATCAACTATTCATCGCGCGAGATCAACTGCAAGATCGTCTACTACGGCCCCGGTCTGTGCGGCAAGACGACGAACATCCAGTACGTCTACAACAAGGTCGATCCGTCGACGAAGGGCAAACTCATCACGCTGGCCACCGAGATGGACCGCACGCTGTTCTTTGATTTTCTTCCGCTCGAACTGGGCACGGTGAAGGGCTTCAAGACACGCTTCCACCTGTATACGGTGCCCGGACAGGTCTACTACGACGCCTCGCGCAAACTCATTCTGCGCGGCGTGGATGGCATCGTGTTCGTGGCCGACTCGCAGTCGGCGCGCTACGACGCCAACATCGAGAGTCTGTACAACCTTCACGAGAACCTCGAAGAGTACAAGCTCAACCTCCAGGACGTGCCCTTTGTCGTGCAGTACAACAAGCGCGACATGGACGACGTCATTCCCGTCGAGGAGCTGGAGCAGGAGCTCAACCCGGAGAAGTTCCCGAGCTTCCCGGCCGTGGCCGTGCGCGGCGACGGCGTGTTCGACACGCTGAAGTGCGTGGCCAAGGGCGTCCTCAAGAAACTCTCCCACAACTAGGACCGTAACGGTCCTGTCCTTGTCGGCTCTGACGTTGCGTGGTGCTCACATGCTAGGATGGCGTCATGCCATTCGATTCGGGTGAGGCTTTTCTGTTCGACGAAGCCCTGCGCCATCTGCGCGCGGGCTTTGAGCATCTGCCCGCCACCACGGACTCGATCGACGAAGCGCGCATGCGTGACGCGCTGCTGGCCGCGGCAGAACGCCTCCACGATAACTATCCCTACCCGCATCCGCTCTACATCGGCCAGATGTTGAAGCCGCCGCATCCGGTGGCGCGACTCGCGTACGCGCTGGCGATGCACATCAATCCCAACAACCACGCGCTCGACGGCGGACGCGCATCGTCGGCGATGGAAAAGGAATGTGTCGCACAGATTGCGCGCATGTTCGGGTGGGAGACACACCTCGGCCATCTGTGTGGCGGCGGGACGATGGCGAACTTCGAGGCGCTGTGGGTATCGCGCGAGCTTGCACCGGGGCGCGCCACTGCCGCGTCGTCGCAGGCCCACTACACGCACTCGCGTCTCTCCGCCGTGCTGGGGGTGCCGTTCGTTTCTGTCGGGACCGATGCCGTGGGGAGCATGAGCATGGATGCGCTCGAACGCGCGCTGGATGAACACAACGTCGGCACAGTGGTCGCCACGCTCGGCACCACCGCCGCGGGTCGCGTGGATCCGTTACCCGAGATTCTCGATCTGTGCCGCCGTCGCGGCGTGCGTGTCCACGTCGACTCGGCCTACGGGGGATATTTCACGCTGGCGGACAATCTCGGATATTGCACGCGCGCCGCCTACGATGCCATCGCCGGAGCGGACTCCATCGTGATCGACCCGCACAAGCACGGGCTGCAACCGTATGGCTGCGGGTGCGTGATCTTCAAGGATCCCGGTGTGGGGCGCATCTATCACCACGACTCTCCTTACACGTATTTCAGCTCGGGCGAGGTGCACCTGGGTGAGATCTCGCTCGAATGTTCGCGTGCGGGCGCGGCGGCAGTGGCGTTGTGGACAACGATGCGCATGCTGCCGCTCGAGCGCGGCGGGGAATTTGCACATTTGCTCGAGGCGTGTCGCGATGGGGCGATCGCGCTCTACGATGCGCTGCGTGACCATGAGCAGTGCGTGCCGCTCGCGGCGCCCGAGCTCGACATCGTGGTGTGGGCCATGCGCGCGTCATCGGCATCGGCGTCATCGGCGCGCGCGCGCGCCGTGTTCGAAGCGGCGGCGAAGCACGACCTGCATCTGGCGCTGGCGACATTTCCGCGCCGGATGGTCGAAGCGGCGGGAGCGGTGGAGGTCTGGGACGAAGCGCACGTTACCTGCCTGCGCGCATGCGTCATGAAACCCGAGCATAAGCAGTGGCTTCCCGAAATCCTGAGGCGTCTCGATGGCGCGCTCGCTGTCACGTGAACAACAGGCGCACACCTCAACGCGGGCGGCGCGTGAGGGCGAGGGCGATGCCGCCCAGGATCAGGCCGGCGGAAACGAGAAGTCGCGTGCCGACGTGTTCGGAGAGGACGAGCACCGCTCCCAGCGCGGCGATGACAGGAACCGCAAGCTGCACCATCGCGGCGCGCGCCGCCGAAAGGCCGCGCAGCGCCGCATACCACACGACATAGCCGAAGCCCGACGCGAACACACCCGAAGCCGCCGCATACAGGATGCCGCTGCGGGAAGCATGCCAGCGCGCATGCATGGCGGCAGCCACGATAACGACCGCCGGCACCGCGCACGCGAAGTTGCGTGCGGTGTCGAGAAGCGGCGACTGCGAACCGCGGCCGCGCAGGGTGTAGAGTCCCCACGCCACCCCCGCCGCCAGCATCAACACGCTGCCGGTCAGCGGCGGTGCCGAGAGACCCGGCAGGGTGAGATACACCAGCCCGGCCAGTGCGAGTGCGAGCCCGCACCACTCGAGCAGGCGCGGGCGCTCACCGTGCGCGATCGCGCCGGCGATGATGGTCGCCTGCACCGCCGCGAATAGAATCAGAGCGCCCGTCGACGCCGTGAGCGTCATGTACGCGAGCGAAAACGTGATCGCGTAGGCAAAGAGAAGAAAGCCCGATCGCCAGCCGGCGCGGGTGACGCCGCCGGGGCGCGCGCTACGGCGCCGGCGCTCGGGCCAGGCCAGCAGGGCCAGCATGAGAGCGCCGCTCGCTATGCGAATGGCGGTGAACGCGGCCGGGTCGATCAGTTGGCGACCCAGTGCCAGCCGGCACAGCAGGGAATTGGATGCGAACGCCAGGAGCGCGGCGAGGGTGAGAATGAACGTGCGGCCGATGGGGAATCCTCCGACGGCAGAAAACCGTGTACAGTTCACCACACCCGCCGGTATGTTCACAAGGTGAACCGCATCGTCAGCCTCTTCGCAACGTTCTTCTACACAGGTTTCTTTCCCTTCGCGCCGGCGACCTTCGCCACGTTCGTGTTTCTTCTCGTTTACTGGCTGGTTCCCGGTGGCGACTGGATCGCGACGTGGACCCTTTTCATTCCCACGCTGGCGCTTTCGATTCCGGCGTCCTCGCGCATGGAAAAGACGCACGGCAAGGATCCGCATTGCGTCGTCATCGATGAAGTGGTCGGCATCCAGATCGTGCTGCTCGGCGCCACGCCGACCCTGTGGGGAGTGTTGGCCGCGTTCGTGCTGTTTCGTATCTTCGACGTGTGGAAGCCCTACCCGATCGATCGCCTGCAGTCGCTTCCGGGCGGATGGGGTATCGTGGCGGACGACGTGGTGGCGGGGATGTATGCGCGCGTCGTGCTGATATTGGCGGGACTCGTCACCCACGCCTTAGGTCGTTTCCCTCTATTATAAGAACGACGAGGAGGAGCCCCTTTTGCCCATCACCTACGAGATCGACCACGACCACAAGCTGGTGCGCGCCCGCATCACGGGCACGCTGACGCGTGACGACGCCTTCCAGTACCAGCAGCATGTGTGGGGGCTGCCCGAGGTGCGCGGCTACAACCAGTTGGTCGACGCCAGCGACATGGGACACGTCGATATTCCTTTTCCATCCGCGGACGCCATGCGCGAACTGTCGTCGCTGGCTGCAAGCATGGACGATCCCAACTCGAAAACGCGCTTTGCGATAGTTGCCACCAGTGCTTTCGCCTATGGGCTCGCGCGCATGTACGCCACGTATCGCGCCCTCGACCCGCGCAGCACGCGCGTGGTGAGCGTGTTCCGCTCGCTGGAAGACGCGACGTCGTGGCTCGAATCCGAAGACTCCCCAGCCGGGAAGTGACCGTGAGCGAGCGCCACGACGCTGAGATCATTCTGGTGGGCGACGAACTCCTGCGCGGTGAGCGCAGCGACCGGCACCTGGCCTTTCTCGGGCGCGCGCTGCGGCCCGCGGGTGTGCGTGTACTTCGTGCCCATACGGTCGGAGACCGCGTCGATTCCATCGCCGCCCTGTTGCAGGAGCGCATGGCGGCGGCGCGGCTTCTCATCGTGACCGGCGGGCTCGGACCCACCGATGACGACATCACGCGCGATGGTGTTGCGGCCGCGGTGGACGCGCCGCTCGAGTTCGATGACGCGACGTGGACGCGCATCGTGGAGTTCTTTGCCGCGCGCGGCCGCACCCCCAGCGACGCCAATCGCCGCCAGGCGATGTTTCCACGCGGCGCCGAGATCATCGGCAACGCGCTGGGCACGGCACCGGGTTTTCACGTCGAGCACCATGGAGCCCACGTGTTCGTGCTGCCCGGCCCGCCGGGCGAACTGCAGGCCATGTTCACCGAACTCGTGCTTCCGCGTGTAACGTCGATTTTCGCGCGACCGCCGCTGCGCATGGAACACTTTCGCACGATCGGCGTGGGTGAGTCGCAGCTGGTCGAGATGTTGGGGGATGCCGTCACGCCGCGCGCCTACACGGTCTCCTGGCTTCCCAACGTTTTCGGCGTCGACATCGTGCTGACCCAACGACCCGATGCGCAGCGCGACGAACTGGACGCGGAGGCAGCCCGGCTCCACGCCACCCTCGCGGAAATGCTGGGCTCCAGGTATTACGAGCACGGCGAGCGACCGCTCGCGCGGGTTGTAGGCGAGCAACTGGTTGCCGGAGCGCAGACGGTGGCCGCGGCGGAGTCACTCACCGGCGGCACCGTGGCGCGCCTCTTCACCGAGCAATCGGGAAGCAGCGCCTACTTTCTCGCATCGACGGTGGCCTACGCCAATCATGCCAAGGTCGACCTGCTCGGCGTGCGCGCGGAAACCATCAACGAATTTGGCGCCGTGAGCGAGGAAGTGTGCACGGAAATGGCGCACGGTATCCGTCGCCGCGCCAAAGCCACGTGGGGGCTCGC
>CAZULB010000125.1:0-5038 GCA_964621155.1 uncultured bacterium
GCATCGACACCGCGTCCGGATAACCGGGCTTCCACGTCGCGTCTATTCCCATCACGCCTTCGTAAACGGGCTGCACGCCATGCATCCCGCTCTTCATGAACATGAGATCGCGCGCGGGATCAAAGCGCGTGAAGATTCCCCAGATCACATCCACCTCGTCATCAATGTTCACGTCAGGACTCACCACCGCAATCATCTTGAGCCGCGACGTGTAAGGCGATACCACGAGCGGCTCGAGGATGCTGCGTCCGATACCGGTCTCGATGCGCTCGGCCTGCACTACCAACAACGTATCCTCCCACACCCGAAATGCTTTCACGTGCGGAGCGAGGTCCTTTGCATTGCGCGTGAACGCCGGCCCGGGCTCGGTGTCCGGCTCGCGGGCTGCGCGCAGCGCGCCCGGCGCGTTGGAGCCGCCACCCGAGTACTGCGCGCGGCTTCCGGTGGCATCGATGATGATGCGGCTGCCGTGGTGCATCTTGAAGCTGGTGAAATCGAGCGTGTCGAGCGGCGCGCGCGAAATAAGGTGGAAATTCTCGCGCGGATCGAAATGGGCGCGAATGGCGTGGAGCACTTCGCGGAATACGCGCGCGTTGACGGTGCTGTCCACCATCACAACCACCTTGGAAAGACCAAGCTGGCCCTCGCCGAGAATTCCCAACGCGGTACGAACCGGTTCACGCGTGTAACGCGCCTCCACTGCTGCGACGAGCAGATTGTGGAAGCCGGCCTCGTAGTACGCCCACACATCGCGCACCTCGGGACGCATGAGTCGAATCAGCGGCCCCAGAATCATCTGCGAGGCGTCGCCCATATAGCGGTCTTCCTGCGGCGGCTTCCCTACGATTGCAGCCGGATAAATGGGCTGGTGACGGCGCGTGATCGCGCGCACGCGAAAAACCGGGAAGTCGGCCACGTCGCAGTAATGTCCGAAATGATCTCCAAATGGACCCTCCGCGCGCCTCTCGTGCGGCGGCACAATGCCTTCGAGCACGAACTCCGCGTCGGCAGGAACATCGAGTGGAATGGTGCGCGCGCTCGTGAGCCGTGTGCGCCGCGCGGAGAGGATGCCCGCGAATGCAATTTCCTCCAGCGCCTCGGGCAGCGGAAAGATACCGGCGAGCATGAGGGCGGGATCCGCTCCGAGCGCGACCGCGACCGGCAGCGCACTTCCCTGCCGTTCGGCGGTGTGGTAATGAAAGCCTCCGCCCTTGTGAATCTGCCAGTGCATGCCCGTGGTGGTGCGATCGAATACCTGCATGCGATAGATGCCGACGTTGCTCTTGTGGTTGACGGGATGACGCGAAACCACGAGCGGGAATGTGATGAAACGACCACCGTCTTTGGGCCAGCACGTGAGCACGGGCAGAGCGTCCAGATCCGGCCGGGATTCGACGACGGCCTGCGCAGGCGCGCCGCTCACGCGCTGCGGGCGAAAGGCAAGCAGGCGTGGAAAGAAATCGCGCGCATTCCACAACGCCGCCGGCGTGGGCGGATTGAGCTCCTGCGCAAAGCGCACCAGGCGCTCGCCCAGCGCTTCGGGGTGCATGCCCAGTGCGCGCTCGATGCGCTGGAGGGTGCCGAACATGTTGATCGCTAGCGGATAATCGGAGCCTTTCACGCGCTCGAAGAGCAGCGCAGGTCCTTCCTCGCGCACGTTGCGCTGGGCGATCTCGGCGATTTCGAAGCGCGGGTCGACCTCGACACGCACGCGTTTCAAATCACGGTTAACTTCGAGGTCCAGGAGAAAGTCACGCAGTCCAAAGGGGCGCATGACCGGACACTCTACTCACATGCCGCGTTTCGCGCACGCGGGAACTTCCGAATTGTCGCCGCGCTGATTGCAGTTTGCGAGTTGCCCGGCCGGGAGCCCGGGTGCGGCAACCGCTGCCGTGCCCATACGTGCCGGAAAATACCGGATCACCCTTCATGTGAACCGTTTCTCCCCAGCGGCCATCGTGGCCCCGCGTTTGCAATTACCCGATGTCCAACGGTCACGGGATCAGGAACGATGGCGAATCGCGGACGTCGATTTCCCATCGCGTCTCATAATGGAGGTTCATTCCAATGAAGAAGGTTCTGTTACTGACGGCCGTCGTTTGCGCCGTCACCATGATGGGTACGAGCGCGTTCGCGGGTAGCCCGCTGCGCGCGGTCGGTCTCGAAGCGGGCTATGTGAGCCCGGATACCGACGGTGGTCCGAGCATGAATACGTGGATCGCGGGTCTGTACGCGGACTTCGGGATGCCGATGACGAACTTCTACGTGAATCCGTTCGTCAACTACTGGAACTGGTCGGACGGTGAGGGTTCGACGGAGACGTCGTTCCATGACTGGACGGTCGGTGCCAACCTGAAGTGGACGATTCCGACGGCTGGCGTGATCTCGCCGTTCGTCGCGGCCGGCGCTTCCGCTCACATGCTGAACGCTCAGTCGGGCAGCTTTGACGCGGGTGATACCAAGTTCGGCTTCCAGGCCGGCACGGGTGCGTCGATCGGCGTCACCCAGAGCATGAACTTCGTCGGCTCTGGCTGGTACCATATGGTCGAGGACGTGAACCAGTGGTCGCTGCGGGCGGGTCTCGCCTGGAGCCTCTAAACCGGTCGTCCTCGACTTGAGTCACGATCGCCTCGCGTCGCTTCGGCGACGCGGGGCGATTTTGTTTTTGCCTGTTTACTCGGTCGCGTGGTGTCTTCGTGGCGAGTTGCGCTGCGCGCGAAACGATGTCAGCCCTCGCGCGTGAGCACTGCCGGAGCAAGCGAAGACACTGCGCGTTCGAGACATTTTTGCCGGGATTGTCAGAACATCCCGTTTTCGTTCGCTGACTTTTCGGGCATCGGCTGCATTACGTCCCAGTGCTCGACGATCTTCCCTCCTTCGAGGCGGAAGATGTCCATGGCGACCGTCCCACGATCTTTTTCGTCGGTGGTAATGAGCACATGTGTAACCACAAAATCGCCTTCTGCAATCACGCGCTTGATGTCGACTTTGAGATGCGGATACTTCTGCGCGTAGCCATTGACGAAATCAATGAAGGCCAGCGATCCGTCGGCCGCCATCGGATTGTGCTGGATGTACGACCCACCGACGTACTTCTCCACCGCCGCCGCCGGCTTGTGGTCGTTGAACGCAACTTTGTAGAAATTGGTGACGGTTTCCTTGTTGATGTCGAGCGGCGTCTTGGCCTGGCCGTTCATGGTGTGCGCAACGACAAGCGCAACGCCGAACAGCAGCGTGACAATGGCGAGCCGGATTCCCTTCATGTTTGACCTCCTCGTATTTCAGTCGTCGGCCGGGGTTTCTCCGCCCCAGCGGTGAAAGAGCTCATTCTCGACGCCGAGCCTGTCGAGCACGCGCCCCGCAATCATGTCGACCAGATCCGAGATGTGACGCGGCTTGTGATAAAACGCGGGCATCGCCGGCAGAATGTCGGCGCCCGCCTGGCGCAGCGCCAGCATGTTGCGCAGATGAATCTCGTTGAGCGGGGTTTCGCGCGGCACTACGACGAGGCGCCGCCGCTCCTTGAGCATGACGTCGGCGGCGCGCTCGATGAGATTGCTCGAAATACCGTTCGCGATTCGCCCCAGCGTTCCAGTCGAGCACGGGATGATCGCCATGCCGGCGCAAGCGAATGACCCACTCGAGATGGGTGCCGCGAGATTCATGGGATCGAACACGCGCAGCCGCCCGGCGTGTGGTGTCTCGATGGCGGCGGCGATCGTCGCCGCCTTTTCGCGCAGCGACTTCCCCACTTTGATTCCGGACTCCACCTGCAGAATGGTTTCCCCCGCCGGCGAGACGACGAGATGCACTTCCTGCCCCGCGTCCAGCAGCGCGCGCAGTAGACGCAGCGCGTACGGCGCGCCGCTCCCCCCGGTAATGCCGACCGCGTACACAGCCATTACGTCACCTGATCGAGTGCAATCATGACGAACAGGATCACACTGATAAACCCGTTGGTGGTGAAGAAAGCGGCGTTCACTTTGGAAAGGTCGTTCGGCTTCACCAGGCGGTGCTCATACAGCATCGCCACTCCCGACAGCAGCGCTCCCACATAGAACCAGCGTCCGGTGTGAATCAGCTGCGCCACCAGCAGGAGCGAGAAAAGGAAGCCGGCGTGCATGAGCCGCGAGACGGCCAGGCCGCGCGCGATGCCGAAGTCAGCTGGAATCGAATGCAGTCCCTCGCGACGGTCCACCTCGGCATCCTGACAGGCATAAATGATATCGAATCCAGCCACCCACAGACCTGCTCCGATTCCCAGCACCACTGCGGCGCGCGGGAGCGTGCCGGTCACCGCCAGCCAGATGCCGGCGGGAATCATGACGTACACGAGTCCGAGAAAGAGATGGGCGAACGACGTGAAGCGCTTGGCGTAGGGATAAAGCGTCATCGCCGCGAGCGGGATGGGAGAGAGCCATCGGCAAACCGGGTTGAGCTGGAATACCGCGATGACGTAGAGCGTGGCGGCGATGGCCGTGAATACCCAGGCCTTCGAACTCCGAAGACGTCCGGCTGGAATGGCGCGGCTCGCGGTCCGCGGATTGTTGGCGTCTATCCGGGCGTCGATGATCCGGTTCAAGGCCATGCCCACCGTGCGGGCGGCCACCATGGCCACCGTGATCCACAGGAAGTCATGGGCGCTGGGCCATCCGCGAGCCACAAGGAACAGCGTCGCATAGGCAAAGGGAAGTGCGAACAGGGTGTGTTCGACGCGGATGGTTTCGAAAAACGAGCGAAGGCTGTTCATGTTGGTGAGTTGCCAGTTACGCGCTTTGGTTGACAATCATCTCGGGCAATTGTTGACAATACAAACACCACAAAGTTGACAATGATAGCGGACGAATGTTGACAATAGCGTCGGGCCGTTCTCAAAAATGGTTGACAAAGAATGCCTGCGGGGCATAAACGCTCGTGCATATGAGTCGTCCGCAGACTGAGTCCATTCGGGAGTTCATCCTGGACTGCGTGTCGGACCACCCCAAAAGCGTGGCCCGGCAAGTGGCGCAAGCATACGGGATATCGAGACAGGCCGCCA
>CAZULB010000125.1:5048-8229 GCA_964621155.1 uncultured bacterium
CCAACCGGCATCTGGACGCGCTAGTCGAAGCCGGCATGCTGGAGCAGGAGGGAGCGACACGCTCACGCGAGTACCGCCTGCGCCGCATGTCGCTACTCAATCGCGAGCTCCGGGTAACACCCGTGCTGAACGCGGACCGGCTATGGGACGACCACATCGCACCGGTCCTGGCGAGCGATCGGGCGAGCGTGCGGGACCTCTGCCGGGGTGCCTTCGGTGAGCTGGTGCGCAACGTGGTCGTGCACGCACAGGCCCAGTGGGTGACAGTATCGTTTGCCGCCACCGCCCGGCACATCGATGTGGCGGTAGGGGACGACGGACGCGGGATCTTCGCAAGACTCGCGCAGCGCGTCGGCCTCTCCGACCTGCATGAGACCGCCGAGCTCATGTCACGCCACGCCAACGCCCGCTCCACCGACTTTCCCGCCGCGCGTCTCATGCTGCTCGCGCGCAACTTTGACTCCTTCGTCATCTCGTCGGCGGGTGTAACCCTTGCTTTCGACGCATCCGAGGAAGCCTGGTTTCTTCGCGATGACGAAGCGGCAACACCCGGTACGCGGGTCTCGCTGCGGCTGCGCCGAGCCCGCGCCGTTGGCGCGCCGTCCCGCGACGCGCACGCCCCGGTGGCGACCGGAGATGTCGCTGCCGGCTAGCGCCGGCTAGACCAACCGGCGCGTTTCGCGCCACTCCTCCATCACAGCTTCCACTTCGTCCACGCTCAGGCCGTCGGACATCATGGCCTCGAGGCGCGCGCAGCACAGCTCGGACGCAATGGCGTCGTGCAGTGATCGGGCGAGAAACGCGCTGCGCGTCCAGAAAGCTTCGCGTATGCGGGTCTCGTCGTGGTCGAACGCCGCCAGTACCACCTCGCGTGCATCCGCCACCATGCGCAGAGAGGGAAGTGTGCCCGGTGGTGGCATGTCGCCGTCAAAGGTGTCGCGATGACTTGCCCGTGATGTTCCCGCGCCTCCATGAGCGCGTGCGCGAATCAGGACACGCACGCGGCGTCCACGCGCTTCCCCGATTTCGTTCTCGAGCGCGTGCACAATTGCGGTTGTCGCATCCATGAGTACCAGTCGGCGCGCGGATGCGAGCACGATGCGGGCGCGTGTCAGCACCTGGTCGGAGGAGCCCAGCGCATAGATGCGTTCGTCGCCTTCATCGGGCTGTAGCGACGCGAGTTTCTGAGCCGCCGCATTCTTGCGCTGCATGAAGTCATGCTCGAGCCGCGCGAGCAGATCGTCCGGCGTGAGGGCTCGAAAAGACGGCGTCGCCGCGCGGTCCTGCAGCACAGCGCCCTTGCGGCTCAGGCTTTCGAGCGCACGGTAAGTATTGGCGGTGGGTTTTCCGATTCCCCGCGCCACGCGGTAGCCGGTGGACGAGGGGTTAGCAACCAGGTACGTGTACGCCAGGGCTTCCATCTGCGTGAGCCCGAGGGATTCGAGACTTTTTTCGATACTCATAGCAGTGACAGCTACTACTATGATTGTGAGTCGGTCAAGCGCAGATTTGTACTAGTAGCTTACGCTGCTACTATAATCAGGGAACGCTCGGGAGCGAGCTACCATCTCACTGCAAAATCAGGAGTTAGCGCGATTGCGGCTGATCCGGGCGAGGAGGGGGGCGACAGGGGCCATCAAGGGGCGGACGACCTTGCGGATAGCCTGAACCACCGGCCAGTTGGTCAGACTCTTCATCATCTTGCGACGGGCTTCCAGCTTCCGGTGGGCTGCCAGCTCGCGGTCCATCCGGGCCAGCAGGCCGGCGTCGACGCGAATCGGCACCATCTTCTGACCCCGGACCGTGTCGATGGCCTCGAAAGCCGGCCCCATGTGCTCGGCGAAGGTGCGCTTCACCGGCATATGGATCTCCTGGTAGTGGTCCGGGGTCAGGATTACCACCGGGTTCGTGTTGATCTCCCACACCTGTGGCTTTTCGCCGAGAAAGCTGTAGTCGATGCGGCCGTACTCGGCTCCGGCCAGCCGGAAGGTCTCTTCCAGCCACGCGCGGTGAGGGTTGGTGCGCACGTACTCGAGCTCCCGCTCCATGATGGTCTCGTCGACGATGTCGGTGTCCTTTACAACCCAACCGCGCGACACATCCACGTGGCAGGGAACCACGCGACCGCCCACGACGAACGACGAGTACTTGCTGAATACGCCGTTGGCGTCCTTGGTGTCGCAGTACTCCACCACCAGCAGTGTGCTCAGCTGGTGCTTGCGGAACACGACACCGACCAGGGCTTCATCCAGCTCCTGGCGGTTGTGGAGCAGCACGGTAAGACTGCCGCTGTGCTCGCCTTCTTCGCGCAAGAACACCGGAAACTTGAGGGGCGTTTTCTTGTCGTTGGCGCGCACCACGCGGAAGCTGTTGCGACCCTTCTCGTGCAGCATGGTGAGCAGGTCATAGCGCTTGAGCGTGCGTTTCGGATGATTGAGGAGTTTCGCGCCGGCGGCGTTCAATTGCTCCCACACCTGCGTGGCAATCTCGGTCTCCGTGGGCATGAGCCGTTCGAGATCGGAAAAAATGTAGGTCCCGAGCGGCAATTCACTCGCACGCAGCACGTCGTCGTAGAACCGAATTTGAAAACGCGGTTCGAGATCCTTCGCCCAGAAGGCGAGGTAGTTCTTGATGGTGTGCTCGAACCTGGGTGTGACGAGATAGTAGATCATGGTTTATCGGGAGCGGTCGAAGCCTACAACCTCATTGCCGGATGAGTCGATAGGATAAATGGAAAAGAAAACGCGCGGAGCCGAAGCCCCGCGCGTCCGGATGCGCACATACCCGGCGCCGCGTTCTACTTTTTCGCCTTGGCCTGGTCGGCGTGCTCGGATGCAGCACCATCTTTGGGGACAAACTTGAGCGACGCCGAGTTGATGCAGTAGCGCAGCCCCGTCGGCCGGGGTCCGTCGTCGAAGACGTGACCGAGGTGCGACTCACAGCGGCTGCACACCACTTCGTCGCGAACCATACCGTATGACGTGTCGCGATTCTCGCCCACGTTGCTCTGCTCGACGGGCTTGTAGAAACTCGGCCAACCGGTGCCGCTGTCGAACTTGTTGTCCGATGAAAAGAGCGGCTGTCCGCAGGCCACGCACAGATAGAGACCGTTCTGGTGGTTGTCCCAGTACTCGTTTTGAAACGGCGATTCCGTTCCCTGCATGCGCGCGACGCGATACTG
>CAZULB010000126.1:0-7972 GCA_964621155.1 uncultured bacterium
GCATGCAGAAAGCGGGAGTACGCGTGGTTCTATTGACAGGTCCGGGCGAACGCGATGCCACCGATGAGGTGATGCGCCGCGTGACGACTGCACCCGCGCGGCTCGAGCCCCTCGACATCCGTGCTACCGCCGCCATCATCTCGAACCTGGACGCGATGGTGGCGTGCGATGGCGGCATCATGCATACCGCAGTCGCTACCGGCACACCGACCGTGGGCATCTTCGGGAGTAGTCAATCGTCGCTGTGGTTCCCGTACCAGGCTTTCGGACCCTATCGCGCGGCACAGATCGATGTGCCGTGCCGCCCTTGCCATCAGCATGTGTGTCCGTTGGGGCACACGCGCTGCCTGAACGACCTGTCACCCGATCACGTGGCATCATTGCTGGAACCGCTGCTGCGTTCGCGCACGAGGCTTGCCACATGAACATGCGCGACGAATGGCTGCTGGCGGTGCGGCTGCGCCAGCTGGGCGACGTGCTGGCCTCGCTCGAGGTGCTGCGCGCCACCAAGGCCTACCGTCCGGAGCGGCGTATCGCCTTCGTGGTGAACGCGCCGTACGCGCCGCTGGTGGAAGAAGAGCCTTACATTGACCGCGTGCTGGTGCCGCCGGCGGGTGGCGGGCCGGCGTGGTTGCGCTTTCTGCGTGACGTGGCTTCGTTGCACGCAACCGCGGCCATCGACCTTCACGGCAGCGCGCGCTCGGCGCTGATCACACGAGTCTCCGGCGCGCGCCTGCGCGTGGGGTTCGACGTACGTGGCCGCCGTCGCGCATACAACATCGTTGAACCGCGCGGTGAGTTCGCCGCCGACGGGCGGCGCATCCCGCACAACCCCATCACCTGGGGCGCGCGCCTGGCAAGACACGCGGGGTGTGCGCCGATGGACTCGCGTCCGCCCGCCATTCGGGCGGGGGAGAAGACCCGTGACAGCGTGCGCTTGCAACTGGCCGCGGCCGGTGTCAGCGCGCAGGCGCTGGCCGCGCGCGGCGCGGTCGCGCTCAATCCCGGGCGCGCCGTCGTAACCAAGTACTGGGACCCGGCGCGGTTTATCGAGCTTGCGCGCCTGCTCCGGCGCGAGGGGCGCGAGGTGGTTGTGTTCTGGGGACCGGGCGAGCGCTCACATGCCGAGATGATCGCGCGGGAATCCGGCGGCCTCGTCACGCCGGAGTTCTCACTCGTGGAGATGTGTGCGGCGCTCTCTTTCTGCGCGGCGCTCGTCACCATCGACTCCGGTCTCAAGCATCTTGCGGTATGCACGCGCACGCCGACGGTCACCGTGTTCGGCTCGACCGATCCGCGCGAGTGGCACATGGGAGACGCGCATGACATCGCCCTGTGGAAAGGGCTCTCGTGCTCTCCGTGCCGGCGCCTGGATTGTCCGATGGGCGTCCCGTGCATGAATATCGGTGCCCCCGCGGTGATGGACGCGCTGGAGCGCGTGCTGGGGAACGCGGCATGAATCCTCTCCACATTTCAGTCATCGTGACCGCGCGCAATGAAGCGGAGAACCTGCCCCCTTGTCTCGCCAGCGTGCACGGGTTTGGAGAGATCATCGTGGTCGACAGCTTCAGCAGCGATGCCACCGTCGAGATCGCGCGGCGCGAGCATGCCACCATCTTTCAGCGAACTTACCGATCGCCCAGCGACCAGAAAAACTGGGCAGTGGCGCGCGCGCGTCACGATTGGGTGCTGGTACTGGATGCGGACGAGTGGGTGCCCGAGCAATTGCGCGCGGAGATCGCTGCGCTGGACGTCGCGGATTGCGCGGGTTTCTGGATCTACCGCCGCAGCGAATACCTCGGCCGTCCCATCCGTGGTTGCGGTTGGCAGCGCGACAAGGTGCTGCGTCTGTATGACCGGCGCCGTGGCGACTACCCGGAAGCGCGCGTCCATGAGGAAGTCGTCCTGAAAGGCCGGGCCGGGCGGCTGCGGGGGCGTCTCGGGCATCGGCCGTATCGCGACGTCGCCCACCACCTGGAAAAGATCGACGACTATAGCGCCCGCGGCGCGCGCCAGGCCGTGGAGCGCGGGCTGCGCGCGCCATGGTTGCACCTCATGCTCCATCCGCCCTTCAGGTTCTTGCGCATGTATATTCTGCAACTCGGTATCAGGGATGGATATCCGGGGTTGGTTCTATGCCTGCTTTCGTCCGCGAGCGTGTTCCTCAAGTATGCAAGGGCCTGGGAGCTGAAGCGCGCGGCATGAGAGGCGTGTGTCTTTTCGGCGGACACCACCGCGGCTATCCGCGCAGCGGCGTGATCGTGTCGGGGCTGCGCCGCATCGGTATCCCGGTGCTGGAGTGCACGGTCTCGCCGAAGCTCAAGTCGCCGCGCCGCTATCCGGCGCTGGTGCGCGCGTACCGACGCCAGCGCGATGAGTTCGACGTGATCTTCGTGCCCGAGTTCGGACATAAGGATGTGCCGCTCGCGTGGTCGCTCTCGCGTCTGGGCGGGAAGCTGTGCGTATTCGACCCGCTGGTCTCTCGTTACGACACGCGCGTGCACGACCGCAGCGATACTTCCGCCCACGGCCTGCAAGCCTGGCACAATCTGAACCTCGATCGCATGTCACTTACCCTGCCCGACCTTGCGCTGGCCGACACGGCGGCGCATGCACATTACTTTCGCGCGGCGCTCGCCGCTCCGGACGCGCGTGTGCGCGTGTTGCCGGTGGGCTACGACGACCAGATTTTCCGTCCCGCGCCGCAGGCCGGGCGGGGAAGTGTGCTGCGCGTGTTGTTCTATGGAAGCTACCTGCCGCTGCATGGGGTCGAAACCATCGCCGACGCCGCCATCATCTTGCGCCGGGAGCGCGGAATTCATTTCGAATTGATCGGCGGCGGCCAGACCTTCGACGCCGTCATGCGACGGCTGCGTGGCGCGGACAATGTGTCGGTGGAACCCCGGATTGCCGCGTCACAGTTGCCGGCGCGGATTGCCCGCGCGTCGATATGTCTGGGTATTTTTGGAACCACGCCCAAAGCCTCGCGTGTCGTTCCCAACAAGGTGTATCAGTGCATGGGCAGCGCGCGTCCGGTGATAAGCGCGGACAGTCCCGCCCTGCGCGAATTCTTCGTTCCGGGAGAGCACGTTGCGCTCGTCCCGGCCGGCAATGCGGAGGCGCTCGCGGAATGCATCATGGCGCTTGCTCGCGATGACGAACGCAGAGCGGCGCTGGGCTCCGCGGCGGCGGCGCGCGTCGCGGAGCATTTTGCGCCCGTACCCATCGCGCGACGCTTCGCGGCGCTGTGCGAGGAAGCGATGAACTCGTGAGCGCGCGTTCGCTGCGCATTCTCATGGTCGATTCGGAGCGCACGTGGCGGGGTGGGCAGGGCCAGGTGTTTCTGCTCATGCGCGGACTGTGTGAGCTCGGGCAGCACGTGACGCTGGCGGCCCCGGTGCGCGGCGCTCTTTACGAACGCGCGGGTACGCTGCCGGTCGAGCGCGTTGCGTGGCGTGGCACGTCGAGTCCCGTGTCCATGCTGGAAATTCGCACGCGCATGCTGCAGGGTGGGTTTGACGTCGTGCACTCACACGCGTCGCGCGCGCATGGCGCGGTGGCGGCGGCGCGCGCGTGGTCACGGGTAGCGCCGCCGCACGTGGTGTCGCGCCGCGTCGACTTCGACGTCGCGCGCGGGCCCTGGGGGAAATGGAAGTATCTGCATGGAGCCGACGCGTACATTGCCATCTCCGACGGCGTGCGCGCGGTGCTCGAGCGTGGCGGCGTCCCGGCTGGCGCCATTACGGTGGCTCCGAGCGGCATCGATCTGGAAAAGCTCGCACGCGTGCGTTCTGCCGGGTACCTGCGCGAGGAGTTCAACCTCGCAGCGGGCGTGCCCGTGCTCGTGAATGTCGCGGCGCTGGCGCCGCACAAGGCGCAGTCGGTGCTGCTCGAGGCTCTGAAACAGTTGCGCGGCGGGCATCCATTCCGTTGCTTTATCGTGGGTGAAGGCGACCTGCGCCGCGAGCTGGAGGCGCAGGCGCGCGCGTTGGGTGTAGACGACGTGGTGACCTTCACCGGATTTCGCAACGATGCGCTCGAGTTCATTCGTCTTGCCGATGTTTTTGTGATGAGTTCGCGCCTCGAGGGGTTGGGCACGTCCATCATGGATGCACAGGTGCTCGGGGCTCCGGTGGTGGCCACGCGGACAGGGGGGATTCCCGAGATTGTCGAGGACGGTGTCACCGGACTTCTCGCCGAACCGGGACACGCGCGGGCGCTGGCGGATGCGCTTGCGCGCATGCTCCGCGATGCGGAGCTTCGCGATAGTTGTCGCCGCCATGCGCAGTTGCAATCGGGACGGTACGATTACCGGCGCACGGTGTACAAAACCCTGGACGTCTACCGGCGTCTGTGCCACGTTGAGCCTCCCTTGGAAGGGATCCCGAATTCATGAAGTCTCTTCTGAAGATTGCCGCGGCCACGTGCGTCGCCTGGGCCTGCCTCACGGGGGCCGCTGAACCGCCCGCGAACACGCCGGCGGACACCGCAGTCACGTTCTACGACTCGCTCTACGCCAACGATCTTCCGCCCGACTCCTTTACCGTGCTGGCCCCGCAGTTCGTGCCCTTCGGTCCGGGCGAGAAGATGGTCTATTCCGTGCAGTACGGGCTGGTGACGGCGGGGGAGGCGACACTCGAAGTGCGCAACCTGGCTGCCATCGACGGCAAGCCGTGCTACCGCATCGTCTCGGATGCGCGCACCAATGATTTCTTCTCCAAGTTTTTCACGGTGCGCGATCGCTACGAATCGTACATGGACACCACCAATCTCTACAGCCTGCGCTACGAGAAGCACGTGCGCGAGGGGAAGTTCAAACGCGATGACGTGGTGGACTTCAATCAGACCTCGCACCGTGCCGTATACAAGAACAAGACGGTGCCGATTCCGCCCCGTACGCAGGACGTGCTCTCGGCGATGTATTATGTGCGTACGCTCCCGCTCGAGGTGGGGCAGGCGATCTCCATCGCCAACCATACCGACGGGAAAAACTACCCGCTCATCGTGAAAGTGCTGGGGAAGGAGCGCGTCAAGGTGGATGCCGGCGAGTTCGATTGCGTCATTGTTGAACCCATCCTGCGCGGGCCCGGCGTATTCAACCAGCAGGGCCGCCTGACCGTGTGGCTCACCGACGATCGCCGGCGCCTGCCGGTGCTCATGAAGAGCAAAGTGGTCATCGGTCACGTCGCCGCGATTCTCAAGTCGTACGAGCCGGCGAAGAAGAAGAAGTAGGCCAAGCGATGCCGAAAAAGTTCAAGGAGGCCGACCTCTCGGCGATCCAATCCATCCCGATCGCGACACGCGCGTCCAAGGTGCGCGTGGAGGACATCGTCGATCCGCGCGGGCTCGCCGGCGACGGTGCCGCGCTCGTCGCGCGCGCCCTTCCCGACATGCTGGCGGCCGATTCGCTCAAGCGCACCGCGCGGGCGCTGCGCCGCGCGCGGGAAGAGAAGCGCGAGATGATCTGGCTCATCGGCGCCCATGTGGTGAAGGTCGGATTGAGCGGGTATATCTCGGCGCTGATGGATGCGGGTTACATCACCTGCCTTTCCACCACCGGCTCCGCCGTGATCCACGATCTCGAGCTCGCGTTTTTCGGCAAGACATCGGAGGACGTGGCCGCCGAGCTTCCGGCCGGGCGCTTCGGCATGTCGAAAGAAACATCGGCACACTTCAATACGGCGGTGAGACACGGTGACAGGGCTGGAATCGGCTTGGGAGGGGGATTCGGGGATTACATTCTATCTTCGAAGGCGCCGCACGCCGGAGCCAGCGTTTTCGCCGCCGCTTCCGCGGCGGCGATCCCGGCCACCGTGCACGTAGCGCTGGGTACCGACATTACCCATCAGCATGCGGACTTCCCGGCCGAAGAAACCGCGCGTCTCTCCATGCGCGATTTCCGGATCCTGACCGCGCGCGTGCAGAACGCGTTCACCGGCGGCGTGGTGGTGTTGCTCGGCTCGGCGGTGGTTTTGCCGGAAGTGTTCCTCAAGGCCACGTCGGTGGCCTACAACCTCGGCGCCCGGCCGGACGGCGTGTTCGCGGTGGCCTTCGACATGATGCCGCAGTACCGGGTGCGCGAAAACGTGCTCTCGCGGCCGTTTCGCGGGGCGGCCGAGAGCCATATGATCACCGGACATCACGAGATCATGCTTCCGCTCCTGTACCTCCTCCTGCGCGATTGACCCCCTTTGGGGAACAAACTTTGCACTGACGGGCCGGCCGGGCGGGCCGGCGCGGCCTCTGGTCATGTATAATGTTGTCGGTCTCACCGTGGAGCCGCAGTATCTGAAGTTCACGCCATGAGCCGTACCCGTTCAGAAGCAAGCATCCGCCAGGGAGTCAGTCGCACCGTCGACCTGGCCCTGAAGATCGTGCCCGTCGCCACCCTGGTTGCAGTGGGCGCGATGTTCGCGGCGGAACAGGCCCTTCGGCCCAACCAGCGCGCCATCAAGACCGCGCTCATGCTGGGCATGATGGCGTTCATGTTCCGCTTCGACATGGTGTACTCGATCTACGTCTTCTCGTTCCTCTATCTGTTCCCGAGCGGTATTTCGATCGCCAGCAGCAACATCGTGCTGATGACCGTGATTCCGATGATCTGGGCCGTGCGTGCCGCGTCGACGCGCACGCGCATCTTCCGCGCCAATGTGCTCGATAAGCCGCACGTGTTGTTCATCATGGCGTACTTCCTTTCGCTCATGAACGTGGAGACGCATCGCAACCTGGTGATGGGTGGGCAGGTCATCTGGCAGCAGATCACCGTCGTCCTGTTCTTCCTTTTGATCGTGACGCTGGTGGACGATGCGAAGAAGCTGGTCCGCGTCGTGAAAGTGGCGTGCACTGCGTACGCGCTGGCGTTCTCGACCGCGCTCGTGCAGCTGGTGGCGCCCAACGCCACCATCATTCCGGGATGGATCGGGATGACGCACAAGCTCAAGGAGGGTGGTGTCTACAGCGCGCGTGTGACCAAGATGCGCATCAGCGGTGCGCTGGGAAACGACGCCAACCTGGCCGACTTCGGCGCGCAGGTTATTTGCCTGCTCGGATTCTTTGCGTGGCGGGCGAAGAACCCGGCCGAAAAGACGTTCTGGTTCACGGCCATGACCGTGACACTTGTGGCCGTGCTCTCCACGGGCAACCGGGGTGGAACCGTGGGCCTGGCCATCGCCATCGGCTACGGACTGTTCTTGTTCCGCCGCCAGCTCGGCTTTCAACGACTTGTGCTCATCGTGTGCACGGGCCTGGCGCTCGTGCTGGCCGCCAACTGGTACCTCTCCACCTACACGTACGCAACGTCGCCCATTGACCGTTTGCTGCACACCCAGATGGTGGGCATGGTGCCGGAGACTCGCACCATGACGTGGTGGCCATCCATCCAGAAGAGCATGCAACATCCTTTTGTCGGCCACGGTCCGTACTTTGAAGTTGGCGCGGGGCTCACGTTCCAGTTCTGGCCGCACAACGCGTATCTGTACTACCTGCAAACCATCGGGATCATCGGCCTGGGCGCGTTCATGTGGATCCTGGCGCGCGTGTGGAAAATGTCCCTCGGCTTTCGCGCCCAGGGAAGAAATCGTGACGACCTTGGCGACCTGCTCGCGCTATTGCACGTCTCGCTGGTGACGTTTTCGATCCAGCAGCTGCGCAGCGACCACCAGAACAGCGATTATTATCCCTACCACCTGTGGTTCTTTTTCGGGATCATCGCGGTCACCTACCGGCTGTTGCGGCTGCGGATGGCCGCCGCCGCGGCGCCCGTTCCGGCCCCGGCAGCGACCGCGGGGAGCCTGGAGGCGGGTGTTCGCCCGGCTTGACACCCCTGGCGCAGGCTGGTAAACTATCTGCACCTTCAGGAGGTTACCCCGGGTCTCTGCTATCGTGTGTTGCGTCCGAATGACTTTCCTGCCCTGGAGGCAGGATCTCATGTTCGCCAGGCTTCCCGGGGCGCACGCGCCGCAGGGGTGAACGC
>CAZULB010000127.1:0-7960 GCA_964621155.1 uncultured bacterium
GTTCTTGCCGCCAATCAGACGCGGCGTGATGGTGATGTACCACTCGTCCACCAGGCCGGCTTTCGCGAACGGAAAGTGTACTGCGCCGCCGCCTTCCAGAATCAGCTTCTTCAGCCCGCGCTTGCGTAATTCCTCTGCAACACGCAGCGGCGAAGGCTGCTTGCCGGGCAGAACAATCACTTCCGCCACACGTTCGAACTTTCGGACGCGTGCGGCGCTCGCGCGGCGCGTCGTGAAGATGATGCGCCGGGTGGCGTCGCCGGCGAAGAAGCGGCGCACCGGCAGATCAAGATCACCTGACAACACAACGTTGACCGGATGCGGAGAGGCGCCGCGCTTTTGTCGTTTGGCGACCAGGTCCGGATAGCGGAGCAACATCGGGTGGCCATCGTGCCGGACCGTGCCCGCTCCGATGATGACTGCGTCCGCGCGCTCGCGCAGCACGTCCATCAAGCGGCGGTCGTGCTCGCTTCCCAGCGCGAAACGCTCGCGGGTGCGGGAGTTGATGCGGCCGTCGATGCTGACGGCCATGTTGACGATGACGTGACTGCGGCCGCGAACGGTCATCTCATCGCGCGCGGAAAACGCGATGGAATCGCTCCGCGGCGTCATGAATGAGCGGCACCGGCGTGGCCGAGAATGAAATGCGGATGTTGTCGGTGAAGTGCTTTCCAAAGCACGAGCCGAACACCGTGGCCACGCCCTCCGTCATCAGCAGCTTGTAGATGTAATGATTGCGCTCCTCGCCCTCGAGATCGCGCGGAATCACGTCGGTGAAGTTGGGAAACATGTAGAACGCGCCGTGCGGCCGATCGACGACCACGCCGGGCAGGTCCTTGATCCCCTCGTACAGCGCGTCGCGACGTTTCTCGAATTCGCCCACCATGGTGTCGATGGCGTGCCGGCTCTCCGTGAGGTTGTTCAGCGCTTCGGCCGCGGCATACTGCAGAAATGTGGTTACGCCGGCCGTCTGCGTGTAATTGCCGAGGCGCAGGAGCTTCGCGATGTGAGCGTGACGCGTCACCGCGTAGCCCACGCGCCATCCCGTCATGGAATAGGTTTTCGAGAATGTGAACGCGGTGATGATGTTCTCCTGCTTCACACGCGCGAGCGAAAAGTGCTTCCGCCCGTCATAGACGATCTTCTCGTACGCCTCATCGGCGATGACGAAGACGCCGTTGCGTGTGCAGATGTCGACGATATGCAGGAGTTCGCTCTCCGTGAACACCTTGCCGGTCGGGTTCTGCGGATTGTTCAGATAGAAGAAGTCACGGCCCTGAATGGCGCGTTCCACGCGGTCGTAGTCGACCGAGAAGTCGCGATTGAGAGGAACTTCTTCGAAATCGATCTGAGCGAAGGGCACAAAATTCTCCAGCGCGCCGCTCCACGCCGGCGAAAAGCCGGCGCCGCGCGTGAACAGCTTGAACGCCAGTTCGAGGCTCTCCTGCCCGCCGAAACTCGCCACCACGTGGCCGCGCTCGAGGTCGTTGATGTCCTGGTCGGCGCGCAGCCGGTTGATCACCGCGTCTTTGAAAAAATCCTCGCCGCCCGACTTCGGATACTTGGTGAGCCCGAGGTCGAGACCGCGCTTGGCAGCCTCGACGATGAAAGCCGGCGTGGGAAAATCAATTTCGCCGCGCTGAAAAAATACGAATTTCCTGCCCGACTTTTCGAATTCCTGCGCGCGTGTGCGCGCTTCCTCGCTGATCGACACGATGGGGGACATTCGTATGTCCTCCAACGCGGGGTTGAAACGCGTGCGAAACGACTTGTTCACGGCCGGCGTGGTTTGCATCAGGACTTTCCGGCGTCACGCCTGCTTGTGGCGCGCCGCCTTGCGCAGCTTGCGACGCCATACGTGCAGCTGCTCGTTGAATTCGTGGACTTTGGCTTTGGCGGAATGAGTTCCTGCATCCTGCCGCTTCTTTTTCAGTTCGCGAATCTTCTGCTTCAGTTCGGCGCGCGTGAGCTTCTTGGCGCCGGTGGAAGCCGCTCCTTCGGATGATGCCTTCTTTTTTCGCGTGGCCATGTCGTTCCTTTCGGCAGTCGAAATGGGGTTGGGTGGGAAAGCGCGCGTATGATACAACAGCCCAAATTGGGACAACAAGACGTTCGTGTCCGGCGGCGCGCAAAAGCGTCCCCCCGGCGCCGTGTAACCGCGTGCGCCCCCCGGCGTCCGTCCATTCCAAGGTGGTCCGACATGATTCGACGCATCACGCTGTGTTTTCTGGCCGTCGCCCTGCTTGCCTCCTGCCAAAAGAAGACTGAACAGGCTGCGGCGCCCGAAGCGTCCCGCAAGCTGAACCAGAACGAGCGTCATCAGTTTGACCAGCTCACCATCCGCCAGATCATGCAGGGGCCCGGGATCGTGGGCACGCCTCCGTCGGGCCTCCGATTTTCCGCGGACGGCAAGACGCTGTTCTTCCAATGGAACGATCCCGCCCCGCTCGACTCGATGAACGCTTCCGAGCCGGAACGGGCGTACGAACACTATCTCGACCTCGCTTACCGCGCCGGCACGTGGCGCATGGATCTCTCCAGCGGCAAAATGGAGAAGCTGGCGAAGGCGACGGCCGATACGACCGCGCCGGAAGAATCCGCGTGGGACCGCGCGAAGAAGCGCCGCGCCGAAATTCGAGGGGGAGACGTCTACACTGTGGATGCGGCGAGCGGCGCCACGCACCGCATCACACAGACTGTCGGCGATGAGAGCACGATCCAGATCGCACCGGACGGTCGCACTGTCTATTTCACGGCGGGACACCAGGTGTATGCGGCTCCGTTTGATGGCGGCCTCGTGCGTCAAATCACCAATCTGGATGCGTCCGACGATCCCACGCACACCAAGCCCACCGCGCAACGCCAGTTCTTGATCGATCAGCAGAAGGCGTTGTTCGAAGAGTTCAAGGAGCGTGGGCCGAAGAAGAAGGACGAAGCCCATCCTCGAAAGCTGCACGTGGGTTCCAGCTTCGACATCACGCGCTGCCTGGTTTCGCCGAGCGGTAAGTACGTCGCGGTATTGCTCACCCGGGAAGCGTCCGGGGTCCGCAAGCCTGTCATCCCCCTGGTTGTTACCGAAAGTGGCTATACCGAAACCGAGGAAGTGCGGACCAATGTGGGCGAAGCGCAGGATGTGACGAAGCTCGCATTCGTCGACGTCGCGGGCGATTCGCTGGTGTGGCTAAAGACCGAGGACGACATGAACGTCGACATGCTGAGCTGGTCCCCGACCGAGGACGTGCTGCTCGTACGCGGCATCCCGCCTGCATTCCACGATCGCTATTTCTGGTCCGCCACACCGGCGCAACGCGCCACCGATGGCACCGTCGCGCCCGTGGTGCTCGACCATTTGCGGGACGAACGGTGGGTCGACGGCCCGTCATTCTACGAGACGGGCGCGTGGCTTCCCGACGGGAAGGCAATCTTCTTCATCTCCGAGGCCGACAAGTGGGGGCATCTGTGCACGGTCACGCTTGACGGCAAACGAACGCAGCTCACACACGGCGATTTCGAAATCTACGACGCCATCTTCGACGACGTGCATCACCGCTGGCTGGTGCTCTCCAATGAACTGGCGCCGGGATCGCAGCGACTCTGGATGATGGAACCCGATGGCGCCAACCGCCGGCTTCTCACTCCCGGCCGCGGTGTGTACCAGTTTGCCTATGCCGGTGACATGGCCCGCGCCGCGGTGCTGCGTTCGGACTGGACAACGCCGGCAGAGTTGTATGTACTCGATCTGCGCGATGGAGATTTCACCGGGCCGCTCACGCAGTCCACGTCGAAGATCTTTCGCAGTTTCCCGTGGCTTGCGCCCGAGACACTCACTTTCCGCGCTTCCGACGGCGTGGATGTCTACACGCATCTGTTCGACCCGGCGCGTTTCGGAGCCACACCCAACGGAGCCGGCGTCATCTTCATCCATGGCGCAGGGTACCTGCAGAACGTGATTGACGGCTGGAGCTACTACTATCGCGAGTACATGTTCAACTGCTTCCTGGCCGCGCACGGATATACCGTTCTGAACATCGACTACCGCGGTTCCGCGGGTTACGGACGCGACTGCCGCACCGCAATCTACAAACACATGGGTGGACGCGATCTCGACGATCTGATCGATGGCGCGCGCTACCTCGTGCAGGAACGCGGTGTCGGCGAAAAACAGATCGGCATGTATGGCGGATCCTACGGCGGTTTCCTCACACTGATGGGGTTGTTCAAGTATCCGAACGAAGTCACGTCGGGAGCGGCACTGCGCTCGGTGACCGACTGGGCGCACTACAATCATGAGTACACGGTGCGCATTCTCGGAACACCGGCCGAGGACCCCGAGGCCTACAAGGTCTCGTCCCCGATTTATTTTGCCGAAGGGTTCCAGGGCCACCTGGAGTTGCTGCACGGCCTGCGCGACAACAACGTGCTGGCGGAGGACGCCATCCGCCTGAGCCAGCGCTTCATCGAATTGGGCAAGGAAAACTGGAATCTCACCCTCTATCCGGTGGAGCGCCACGCGTTCCAGCGGGCGTCCTCATGGACCGACGAACTTACGCGCGCGTACAAACTGTTCGAGCGCACGCTGCCCAATGGAGCGGCGAAAAACTGATCGGGCCAGGGTCAGAACCGGTCTTACTGCAGTCTGGACTTTCGGGCCGGATGCGCTAGAATTTAACGGTATACGCTCGCGAAGAGCGCCCGGGCTTGATCGAATGCCGCCTGACGTCCTTCCCCTCGCGTGCACGGGTTCCACATGAGATGTTGTTTCTCCCCGCAGCATCTCGACCGACGCAGCGAGGGGAAGGCATTTTCTTTTTGAGGCAGACCCGGGGCTAGGTGCGGGTCGTAGTTGTTCAGGTCTGTGCCGTTGGGGAGCGCGAGCAAGAGCCTTACCATTGCCACTTCGTCATCGCTGATGTCCAACGGGAGCGGCTGGCTTCCGAACATGATGAAGCCCGCCGGCAAGTGCCCGAACGGAATCGCGTGCCCGAGCTCGTGCAAGAGGATCGAATAGAGGCGTGGCCCGTCGGTCATCGCATCCACGATGCGTATGCGGTCGTGAACCGGATACCCTCGCGCATCGTTCGAGTATTCCATGACACCATTGACGGTCCCCATCGTGGAAATGGGCAGGAATTCCACCAGGATTCCCGTCGCAGGATCGGCGCCGGTGGCCGCGAACATCTGGAAGCCGAGTCGCGCGTTCCACCGGTCGGCGGCCTGCTGCAACAGCACGCGATAGTCCAGGCCATTCACATTCACGAAGTCGCGTGCGTAGAGCTGCACGGGGCAAGAATGCCACCGTTTGAGGACGCGCTCCCCGCCCACGGCAAGATTGGCAACCCGCAAGAGCGACAGAATGCTGGGATAGAGATTCGTCTGCGGTTGCTGCACCGGAATCATTGGTACCTGCAGCAAGGTGTCGGCGTTCAACGCGAACGACGCGCGGAACAGGTGATGCGACGAGCCTGCGGACGAGAGCGCGATGGTCAGCGTGCCATCGTCAAGGTCACTCAGGTGCAGGCTCCCGGCGGCGTCGGTCACGGTGTTTTCTGCGCTGGCGCCAAGCGTGATGACCGCGTCGAGTCCCGCAAGGGGCAAACCCGTGAGGACGTCGGTGCACACGATCTCCAGTGTGTAGCCGGGAACGCGCGCGTGCGCGAGGGCTCCCACGCGCGAGATGTTGCCGGCCCCATCGACGGCGCGCACGGACGCATACACGTCGGTCGCGCGTGGCGGATGGCTGACGACGAGCTCCTGCATCGCGCCCGGGTTCAGGGGGTCGGGCGGGTTGTCCAGCACGGTGGCGCTCTCCCAGTCGAAAGGAAACGTGCTGCTGTGGCGAACTTCGTAATGGTCGACGCGCTCGTGGGAACTGTCATCGCGCGGCGCGGGCCAGCGCAGGACAATGGCGTCGAGTCCCGCATCATAGGAAGGGGTCAGGCTTGAACGGGCTCCGGCGCGGTGGTGTCGAGGGCGGGACCGGTGGGCGGGGGAGCGGTTTCGTCGTCCCCGCACGCGATCAGAAGGACAACAGCGGTGGCAAGGGCCAGCCTGAAACATGCACGCAATCGGTCTCGGATCATGAGGTGCATCGGCTTGCGTGGGGTACTATCAATGTACGGGTTGACGGCGTATCATCGCAATGGGCGCCTTGACTTGAAATGAAACCACGGTATATTGCACAGCTTACCGCTGCACTTCGGGAGCGCGTCCACACATGAGCGAAATTCGCGACATAATCATCCTCGGTTCGGGCCCCGCCGGCCTCACGGCGGCCATTTATGCGGCGCGCGCCGACTTGAAGCCCTTCGTGATTGAAGGCACGCAGCCGGGTGGACAGCTCACCATTACAACCGATGTGGAAAACTATCCGGGCTTCGAGCACGGCATCATGGGCCCCGAGCTCATGGAGGTCATGAAGAAGCAGGCGGCGCGTTTTGGCACCGAGTTCGCGTTTGCGACCGTCGACCGCGTCGATTTGCGCGGGAAGGTAAAAAAGCTCTACGCCGACAAGGTGGAGTACCAGGCGCACGCACTCATTCTGTGCACGGGCGCCAGCGCGCGCTGGCTCGGAATTCCGAGCGAAGAAAAGCTCATGGGCTACGGTGTGTCGGCGTGCGCGACATGCGACGGCTTCTTCTTTCGCGACCAGGTGATTGTGGTGGTCGGCGGCGGCGACACGGCGCTCGAGGAAGCGACTTTTCTCACCAAGTTCGGCTCCAAGGTGTACCTCGTGCACCGCCGCCACGAATTGCGCGCTTCCAAGGCAATGCAGGACCGCGCCTTCGCCAATCCCAAGATCGAGTTCGTGTGGAACTCGGTGGTCGATGAAGTCATCGGCGACATGAAGGTGAGTGCGGTAAGACTGAAAAACGTCGAGGACGGCACCACGCGCACGATCGAGTGCGGCGGACTCTTCATCGCCATCGGTCATACCCCCAACACGGCAATTTTCAAAGGGCAGCTCGACATGGACGAGAACGGCTACCTGATCGTGGAGCCGGGGTCGACGCGCACGAACATTCCCGGCGTGTTTGCCGCCGGTGATCTCACCGATCATGTGTACCGCCAGGCCGTCACGGCCGCAGGCATGGGGTGCATGGCCGCCCTCGATGCGGAGCGCTATCTCGCCGCGCACCATCACACACCGACTCTGGAGCACAAGTAAAATGGCATCGAAAAGGGGTGCGCAGGCGCCGGATGCGCTGGAGGCCGCCATCCGCAGCCTTCTGGCTGCGCTGGGACAAGAGCCGGCCGGCGGTATGGAAGTCACCCCGCAGCGCGCGGCCGAGGCATGGCGCGTATTTACGCGCGGCTATCACACCACCGCACGCGAAGTTTTTTCGGAAGGCACCTTCGAGGCGGAGCACGACGGCATCGTCATCGTGCGCGGCATCGATTTCTACTCCGTGTGCGAGCATCACCTGGTGCCGTTCTTCGGCCGCTGCCACATCGCCTACTTGCCGTCGAAGAAGATTGCGGGGCTCTCGAAGTTTGCGCGCCTCGTCGACGTGCACGCGCGGCGGCTGCAGGTGCAGGAACGCATGACGCACGACATTGCGCACGATGTGCGGACCAACCTCAAGCCGCACGGAGTCGCCGTACAGATTGAAGCGCGACACCTGTGCATGGCGATGCGCGGCGTGGAGCAGAAGAATGCCGATGTGGTCACCACCACGCTCCTGGGCGCATTCAAGAACGACGCCGCCCGCGCGGCGGAATTTCGCGCCCTCGTGGCGCAGCACGATTAGCCGGTTTTCATTCCAACCCAAACGGAGAAGGTCATGTCGATCAAGCCCGACAAGTGGATTACGCGCATGGTGAAGGAGTACAAGATGATCGAGCCGTATGCTGACGCCCAGGTGAAAGACGGCGCGGTTTCCTTCGGCGTTTCATCGTACGGATACGACATCCGCATTGCCGACGAGTTCAAGATCTTCACCAACATCAACAGCACGGTGGT
>CAZULB010000128.1:0-4258 GCA_964621155.1 uncultured bacterium
TCAGAATTCTGGGGCTGGTTGACGGCGATTTCGATCCTGGCGCTCTTTCCGGGTTCCGCCCATGGCGCGCCCGAGCATTTCCAGTACGCTAACGGAATCACCGCCACGGTCTACCCCGCCGAAGATCTGGCCGCGCGCCTGACCACCTACCAGGGCTCGCCGGCGATTCAGCTTCCCGATGGCCGCTTGGTGCCGGTCATCACCGAAATCTCAGATCCGTCGATCTACAACAAGGGTGACGGCCGCTTTCACCCCTTCACTTCCGGGCTCGTCGACCACGTGCTCGGTTCCATCCGTCACCCCCATCTTCCGCTCGAGGTGCGCGTGTATATCCTGCCGTATCCGCGTCGCAGTGTACTGGCGAGCTCGACGTCGGGGAATGAAGTGTTTCTGAGCCCGCACGTGCTCGACATCGAACCGGTGATCGCTGCGTACGTGATCGCGCACGAGCTCGGTCACGTCTTCCACAACAGGTTCATGCCGGCCGGATCGCCGCGCTGGAGCGAGTATCGCGCGCTGCGCGGCATCAGCAACGAGTCGACGTTCAATGATCTCGGTGCGCACGCCTACCGCCCGCGCGAAATTTTCGCCGAGGACTTCCGTGTTCTTTTTGGCGGCGACGAGGCGTACTTCGGCGGTCACGTCGAGAACACGGCGATCAGCGAGCCGGGCAACGTGCCCGGTCTGTCCGACTTTTACGTCCGCGCTGCGCAGAATACCGAGCTGCGCCAGCGCATCACGGCGACGAGCTCGCCCAATCCCTTCAATCCGGAAACGGAAATCCGGGTCGCGTTGGCGCCGGGTGCCTCCGTTGCCGACCCGGTTTCGGTGCGCGTGTATTCGGTAACCGGAGCGCTGGTGCGCGATCTGTACGATGGCGTTGCCGCGGGGGATTTTTCGGTGCGCTGGGATGGAACCGACACACGGGGCGCGCAGGTGGCGAGTGGAACTTACTACGCGCAGATACGCACGGGGGCACAGAAACAGACACTCAAGCTCGTCATGCTCAAGTAGTAGTGGCCGATAGAACCTCCAGGGCCACGGCCCGTGAAGGGGGCGCTTCTCAATCTCCTCCCCGACTGAACGAAGCCGTCTCTTTCACGGGTTTCTTTTTTTCATTCAATGATGCATTCCACAACTGTCCGCACGCGGCGTCGATGTCGACGCCGCGGCTGCGGCGCACGGTGACCGCCGGTGCGACGGGCAGCAGGCGCGTGACGAAGCGGTCGATCTCCTCTTCAGTGGGCCGCGCGAACGGATCGATGCGTCCGGGGTTGTAAGGAATCAAATTCAGCTTGAACGGCTGTTTGTGCGTGAGGCGGCCGAGCTGATCCGCATCCCCATCGTCCATGTTGAATTCGGGAATCAGAACGTACTCGAGTGTCACGCGCCGCCGGCCGGAGCGCACAAAATAGCGCGCCGCGTCGAGCAACTCCTCTATCGTGAAACGCGATGCCTTCGGCATCAGCCGGAGACGCTTTTCATCGTTGGGCGCGTTCAGCGACAAGGCGAGGGAGCAGGAAACGTCGGCATCGCTTAACCCACGAATGCGCTCGGGAAAGCTCGATGTCGATACCGTAATGCGACGGTCGCTCATGTTGAGGCCGAGCGCGTCATTCATGGTGCGCAACGCGCGCACCAGTTGTTCGAGATTGAGCAGCGGTTCGCCCATTCCCATGAACACCACGTTTATCTTCTGGTCCTGTGCTCCAGCTTCGGCTTTGAGCGTGCAGATCTGGTCCAGGATTTCGCCCGCGGTCAGGTTGCGCTGGAAGTTGCCCTTTGCGGTCTCGCAGAAGATGCAGTCGAGCGGACACCCGACCTGCGACGACACGCACAGCGTCGTACGGCTCTCATAGCGCATGAGCACCGACTCCACGCGCGCGCCGTCGGCGAGTTCGAAGAGAAACTTCCGAGTGTGGTCGGTGGCGGATTCCTGTACCTGGGCCGCGCGAATGGACGACACCGTGCACTCGGCCTCCAGCCGGGCGCGGTATTCGGCGGGGAGGTCGGTCATGCGCGCGAAAGAGGTTTCCAACCGGGCGTAGATCCACGTGGCCAGCTGCCGGAAGCGGTACTCCGGCTCGCCGTGGCCGAGGACGAGCTGGCGCAGCTCGTCCAGGGAAAGGTTGCGCAGATGGATATGGGCCATGGAGTCTGGGACTTGAATTCGAGTGGTTAAAGTATAGACAATGTGTTATCCATGAGAAAACCTCCAATCTGCCTGCCAAGCCTTCAATTGCGAGCGAACGCATGCCCAAGACGATACTGATCGCCGACGACGAGCCCGGCATCCGCAGCTCACTGCAGAAGCTGCTGGAGTTCGAGTCGTACCGCGTCATGCTGGCGGAGGACGGTCAGCGCGCGCTCGACATCCTGCGCGACCGTGCCGTGGATCTGGTGCTGCTCGATATCAAGATGCCGGGCCTCGACGGGCTGGAAGTGCTCTCGCAGATTCACCGCGATCAGCCGCAATTGCCGGTCGTCATCATTTCCGGACACGGCAGCATCGCGACGGCCGTCGAAGCCACGCGACTTGGAGCCTACGACTTCATCGAGAAACCCATCGACGCCGACCGGATGCTGCTCGTGATCCGCAACGGCCTCGCGCAGCGCAAGCTCCTGCGCGAAAACGTGTCGCTCAAGAACGCAGTGCGCGAGAAGACGCGGGTCGTTGGCGAGGACGCGGCCATCAAGAAGATCATGGAAACGGTGCGCAAGGTCGCCTCTGCCAACGTGCGCGTGCTCATCATGGGAGAGAACGGAACCGGCAAGGAAATGATCGCGCGCTCGCTGCACGAGTCGAGTCCGCGGGTTGAGGAGCCGTTCATCGAGGTCAACTGCGCCGCCATTCCCGAGGAGCTCATCGAGAGCGAGTTGTTTGGTCACGAGCGTGGCTCTTTCACCGGCGCGGTGGCGCGCCGGGTTGGGAAATTCGAAATGGCCGACGGCGGGACGCTCTTTCTCGACGAGGTGGGCGACATGAGCCTCAACGCCCAGGCCAAGGTGTTGCGCGTGCTCCAAGAGTCCGAGTTCGAACGGGTGGGCGGAACCGAGACCATGAAGGTGGATGTGCGTGTCATCGCCGCCACCAACAAGGACCTGCTGAAAGCGAGCCGCGAGGGTCAGTTTCGCGAAGACCTTTTCTATCGACTGAATGTGGTTCCCATCACGGTGCCGCCGCTGCGCGAGCGCGCCGGCGACATCCCACTTCTGGTCGACCACTTTCTGCGTGAGACGGCCCGGGAGCTAGGACAGGCCCCCAAGCGGCTATCGCGGGCGGCCATGGACCGCCTGCGCGAGCACGCCTGGCCCGGGAACGTCCGCGAGCTCAAGAACCTCGTGGAGCGGATGGTCATTCTTACCGTGGGGCCGACCATCGATGTCTCCGACCTGCCCGACTTCGCCCCGGCGGAGCGCTCGGGAACCCGGTTTTTCGACATCGAAACCTATCCCGCCTTCAAAGACGCCATGGAGAAGGAGTTCTTCGAGCGTAAGTTGAGACTCTACAACCATAATGTCAGCAAGACCGCACGTCGCCTGGGTATGCAGCGGAGTAACCTGTACAAGAAACTGGAAAAGTACGGCATACCCTATAAGGCTGCGGCGGACGACGACGGGGAAGAATCCGAAAACTGATTGACGCTCAAGGGGGTTCCAGCTATATTCAATCTGATTTCCACCTACTTTTGAGTAGTTCAGTAAGCCGAGGAAGGAGATGGTTTTAGGTATGAAACGGGCGGCGATTATAGTCCTCGCAATCGCCACACTCGTACTGATCGTATCCCCTTCCGTCTCTCCGTTTGCCAGCACCCCAACCAAGTCAAGCATCACCGGTCCGAGCATCGCCATTCCCGTCGGTAAAGACGCAGCGAGTGGACCTTATATGGGACCCGGTGGCGGCGGTGGTGGCGGCGGTACGGACCAGGGCGACGCCGACGGTCTTTCCGGTCTCAAAGTGAAGCCGGGCAGCACCAACAATGGTGTCTCCTATGCTCTCGATCGGGTAGCGATCACGATGATGATGTGGTGGAGGTACGTTGTACTAATTCGGTAATTTTGCGCGGGCTCCCGCATGGGACGCGGGAACCCGCCTGGCTCTGAAAACCACTTGGCTCGAGGAATCTCAATGTCCGACGCACGGGACGAGAGAGAGTGGCTGAAGAAAGAGCGGCGCGACGAAGCGCAGTCGATCTATTCGCCGGTCGAAGAGATCGGTGAGATGTGCCTTCGCCAGCGCCGCGTGCCGGCGCGACTG
>CAZULB010000128.1:4268-7888 GCA_964621155.1 uncultured bacterium
GGCGAGATGCACTTCAACGCCGAGAACTTCACCACGGCGCTCGAATATTTCAACAAGGCGCTTGAGCGCCCGGAACTGGCTGCTTATCCAGATCGCTTCCGGGTGCTGCTCAGGATCAGCGACTGCCACCGCAAGCGCGGCGAGTTCGCCGCCGCGGCGGAGTTCATCAAAGAGGCGCGTTCTGCAGGAGAAATACTCCCGGCCGAGGCTGCTGCTGAAGCCCTGGGACGTATCGAGTACCGCGAGGGTTATCTCCTCCTCTGGCAGGGCCAGTACGACGACGCCCTCAAGGCCGCCTTCGGCGCCTACCGCAAGCTCAAGCAGACCGAGTCTCACGGCGAAGTCGCCTACATCCAGCTCCTCATCGCGAATTGCTACCAGCGCCTCGGCCTTTCGGCGGAGGCGGAAGAGTTCTTCATGGACTCGCTCTCGTCGTATCGCCGCGCCGAGGATCGCGTTGGGATTGCGTATGTCTATAACAGCCTCGGCCTGCTGCACAAGAACGCGTGCCGCTGGTCACGGGCGCTGGCATCTCTTTCCAAGTCTCTCGACCTCGCCAAGACGCTCGGCCTCTCCCAGCATCTGATCGTTGTCCAGCTCAACCTCGGCGTGGTGTACAGCAAGTTGCGCCGCTTCGAGGATGCTATCAGCGTGTGCGACGCGGCCGCTTCGGGCGCGGAGCGCCTTGGCGACCAGATCGGTCTGACACGCGCGCTCCTGATGCTCGGTCGCACCCAGGTCATGCGTGGCTATCCAGGGCGCGGTGAGAAGGCTCTCCTGCGCGCGCAGACGATGGCAGTTGACGGTGGTTATCAGCGCGAGTCGGCGCTCGCCGACGAATACCTCGGCGAGCTCATGATTGCCCGCCAGGATTATCGCGGCGCGCTGGCGAATCTCGACGCCGCCCTGGAAAAGGGCCGTCGTCTTGCTCCCGAAGGCGACGTCGTGGCGGAGTGCCTGCGACGTCTGGCCGATGTCTACTACCGGCTCGGTCGCTACAACGAAGCGCTGGAGTCGATCAGCGAGGGCCTGCGCATCGCCGGCCAGTGCGGTGAACTCTACGAAATGGGATTTTTCCATCGCACCCGCGCGCTGTGCCTGGCGCGAAAAAGCGATGTCGATGGTTCGTTGGAAGCGTTTGCAGCCAGCATGGCGGCATTCGACGAGAACGGCAATCCGTACGAGAAGGCCGTCTCGCAGCAGTTGCTCGCGCGCATCTGTGTTCGTTTCCGCAGCGAAGCCACCCTGCTGAAGGCCAAGGCAGCTCTCGGAGACAGCGTCGTGGCGCTGGCCCGTCTCGATGATTCGCGCGCGCAGATAATTTCGCACGCACTTCTCTCCGGGATAGAGCGGCGCCTCGGTAACTTTGATGATGCGTTGCTCGCCGTGTACGAAGCAGATCGTCTTGCCGCCGACGAAGAGTGCGCGCGCTTTCGACGTCCGTTGGCAGCGCTTCGGCATCGCGTGGAGACGCAGATGTCGAGCGCCACGCGCCGGGTGCTCGACCAGTTCTCGGTTCTGGGCGACATTCAGGGCGGGGCGCGTTCGCGCGAACAGCTCTCCAAAGGGCTCGATGCGACGCTTCGCCTGATGATCGAGCGTCTCGGCGCGCGCGCTGGTTTCATCGCCATTCCGTCCGCGACGCAGAAGGGCCTTCAGATTGTGGCGCGCGAAGGCATGAGCGCCAGGGACGCCCACGCGATCGAAGCGTGGTACGGCAAGCGTCTGGACCAGACGCGGGGCCCGCTTGTGATGTCCGAGATCGAAAACAATCCCGCGCTGGTGGACCTGTGCAGCCGCCTTGCGGTTTCGTCGGGCACTCTGCTCTTCCAGGATCTGGGCTTTGACCACGAGCACCTGGGAATCATGTGCGTGCAGAAGGCGAACGATGCGTCGCGCGCACCGGTGAGTCAGGACGACCTCCACTTCGTCGCTGCCTACTCGAGCCTGATCTCGCTTTCGGTTTACGAGCTGGTGCGCACTGAGAAGAAGGGCAAAGCCGCTCGTCCGGCGCGCAGCGCGGGGCGCGGTTTTGAGAGCATCGTTACCGAGAACCGCGAGATGATTCATCTGCTCAATCTCGCCGAGCGCGTGGCGCATTCGGATGCGACCGTGTTGCTGCAGGGCGAAACCGGTACCGGCAAGGGGCTCATCGCCTACGCGATTCATCTGCTGTCCGAGCGCCGTGATCGGCCGTTCGTGCACGTTAACTGCGCCGCCCTTCCCGAGCATCTGCTCGAGTCGGAGCTCTTCGGGCACGTGCGCGGTGCCTTTACCAACGCATACTTCGACAAGGACGGCCTCCTGATCGAGGCCAATGGCGGGACGATCTTCCTGGACGAAATCGGGAAGACGGCGATGGCGATGCAGGGCAAGCTGCTCCAGTTCCTGGATTCGGGCAAGGTGCGCAAGGTCGGCTCCAACGACCTCATGAACGTCGACGTTCGCGTCGTGTGCGCCTCGAAGTCGAACCTGCTCAAGATGGTGGATGAGGGCCGCTTCCTCGAGGACTTCTTCTACCGGATCAACGATTTCCCGCTCACCGTGCCGCCGCTGCGCGAGCGCAAGGAAGACATCCCGCTTCTGATGAATCACTACATAGACAAGCTGGCGCGTGAACTCGGCCGCGCGGTGGACGGCGCCACGCCCGAGTTCCTGCGGCGTCTCGGCGAGTATTACTGGCCGGGTAACGTGCGTGAGCTCGAAAAAGTCATCAAGCGCGCCATTATCCTGGCTGAAGATGGCGACCTTCTCGACATCCGCCACCTCGCTCCGGAGGTAATGCGGACCAGCGCCGAGCCGGTTGAGACCGCGCGGGAGGCAACCCTCCGGGAGCGCATCGAGCAGATTGAGTACGCGATGATCCTGGATGCCATGCGCCGTCTGGATGGCAATAAGTCCCAGGTGGCCGTTCAGCTCGGCATCAGCTATCCAAATCTCCTTTCGAAGATCAAACGCTACAACATCCAGTAGCCCGCCCGCCGGCGCACCCCCTGCGCCTGTTTTATTAAAACTTTTAATAGTCCTGATCGTCCCTCGTAAAATATTATTTAACAGGTAGTTACGTGTGGTGAGCGGTGTCGGGGTTAACAGTCCTTTATACCTGCATACGTACGCCGTGTTGACACACGTGTACACGGGCATGTGTTCCCGCATACAAGCCCTTGCTACGCAATGGATTGAGACACAATTCGGAAAGCCGGGGAAGAACCTTCCCATATGGCATACCGGTTGCCATAGTCCCATGCGGAAGTCATCCCGTGCGTAAATGAACTTCCATCTGGTGGGGGAAGGATCCTGGGGAACGCAAGTTCCCCAGGAATCCCGAACCGAGACAGGGACTGAAGCCAAGGAGATTTCTCGACCGTTCTTTCGGATGACCCACAGTCACCGATAGCGAACCGACGCTCTGTTAACGTTCCGAAGCAAGCTGCTGGCTTTGCGCTGTAAGTTGATCTCGAGAGGTGGGGTCTCGATATTAACGACCGGAATGTGCAGGGCGTCGGTCTTTTCCCGCCTCCCTCTCCTCCTCCGATTTCTGCCTCCTCTTCTTTTTTACCCGTGATTCTGCCCGGAGCTCTCGGACGCGCGTGTCTTCGCGGCGAGTTGCGCAGCGCGCG
>CAZULB010000129.1:0-7801 GCA_964621155.1 uncultured bacterium
GTTGCGGTGGCGCGTTCGGGGGCTTCGTCGGTCTTCGAGTTGGCGCTGTTCGGCGTGCCCGCGATATTCGTGCCGTATCCGTTCGCGGCCGACGCGCACCAGGAAAGCAACGCGGCGCCGCTCGAAAAAAATGGGGCAGCCATCGTGATCCGTGATGGAGACCTGAACGGCGCGGTGCTGGCGACCAGCCTGGCCGTGCTGCTGGACGATGCGCCGCGGCGCGCAGCCATGGCCAAGGCGATGCGGTCGTGGTCGAAACCGAATGCGGCGCAGGATGCGGCGCGCGCGATTCTCGCGATCGCTAAAAAAAAAGAGCCGGGCGCAGTGACGCCGGCGCAGCGGGCGGCATGAACCAGACAGGACGCTGAACGTGGTTTTTCTCGGACATACCCAGCGCATTCATTTCATCGGAATCGGCGGTATCGGCATGAGCGGTATTGCCGAGGTGCTGCTGAACCTGGGCTTCAACGTGAGCGGTTCCGACATGAAGGCGTCGGACCTCACCGTGCGCCTGCAGGAAATGGGCGCTGCGATCTGGCAGGGCCACGAGGGTCGCCACGTGGCGGGCGCCGACGTGGTTGTCTATTCGAGCGCCGTCAAACCCGACAATCCCGAGATTGTCGCGGCCAAACAACAGGGCATTCCCATCATTCCGCGCGGCGAGATGCTCGCCGAGTTGCTGCGCCTCAAGTACGCGGTCACCGTGGCGGGTGCGCACGGGAAGACTTCGACCACGTCGCTGATCGCGTCGGTCATGGCGCAGGGCGGGCTCGATCCGACCGTGATCGTGGGCGGCAAGGTGCGCGCGCTCTCCAGCAACGCGCGCCTCGGCGGTTCGCGCTATGTCGTGGCCGAGGCGGACGAGAGCGACGGGCAGTTCGTGAACCTGCCCTCGTCGGTTGCCATCATTACCAACATCGACCTGGAGCACCTCGATTTCTATCCCAACCTCACGGCGATCGAAGACGCGTTCCAGATGTACGCCAATCGCGTGCCGTTCTACGGCGCGGTGATCCTGTGTGCCGACGACGCGCGCACCATGGCGTTGGCGCCGCGCATCCTGCGCCGCAAGGTGACCTACTCGCTGGGCGGAAGCGCGGATATCTGCGGCGGCATCGTGCAGCGCGGACCGGGTTGGACGCGCTTCTTCGTTGCCAATGAGCACGGCCCGCTGGGCGAGATCACGCTGCACATTCCGGGCGACCACTACGCGCGCAACGCCGTGGCCGCGGTGGCCGCCGGTCTCTGGCTCGACATTCCCTTCGAGCAGATCAAGGCCGGGCTCGAGAGCTGGCAGGGGGTTGGGCGCCGTTTCGAGATCAAGGGCGAGCGCGCGGGCATTCTCGTCATCGACGACTACGGTCACCACCCCACGGAAATCGCGGCCACCATTCGGGGCGCGGCGACCAGTTATCAGAAGCGGGTGTTCGTGCTCTTCCAGCCGCACCGCTATTCGCGCACGCAATCGGTGGCCGACCAGTTCGGGCACTGCTTCGACGGGGCCCACAAGGTTTTCATTACCGACATCTATCCGGCCGGCGAGAAACCGATTCCCGGCGTGTCGGCACACACCATCATCGAGCGGGTGAAGAAGGAAAGCTCGGTCAAGATCGAGTATGCCGCGTCGATCGACGCCATGGTCGAACGCGTCGCGGAAGAGGCGCAGGCGGGCGACCTGGTGATCACCATGGGCGCGGGCGATATCACGAAGGCGGGCGACAAGCTGCTCGCGCGGCTGGGTCGCGTCACGGAGAAGAAGGATGCGCGGTGAAGTCCCGCACGGAATGGGAGACGGCGGGTGCAGCGCTGCAGCGGCTCTTTGCGGAGCGCCTGCGCGCGGACGAGCCCATGTCGAAGCACACCACCGTGGGTGTGGGCGGGCCGGTGCGCTGGATGGTGCTCCCCAGGACGGCCGGCGAGGTGCAGCGCGCGGTTCGCATCGCAAACCAGTACGGCATTCCGTACGTCGCCGTGGGGAAGGGCTCGAACCTCATCGTGCGCGACCGTGGCTACGATGGCCTCGTGGTGAAGCTCGCGGAGCACATGACGGCGGTGCGTATCAATCAGCGCACGGTGACGGCCCAGGGTGGGGCGTCATTCGCCGTGCTCGCGCGCAAACTGACCAAGGCGGGGCGCACGGGGCTCGAGTTTGGCATTGGAATTCCGGGGTCGGTGGGCGGGGTGGTGCACATGAATGCGGGCGCGTTCGGCGGAGAAGTGAGCGAGGCACTGGTGAGCGCGCGCATCGTCAATGCGACGGGCGCGCTGGAGACTGTCCGCGCCGCCGCCATCACCTTCACGTACCGGCACACGACGCTCGACCCGCGCGCCATCGTGGTGGCGGCGACTTTCAAATGTCCGCCCGGGGTCGTGCGCAAGGACGTGTACGAGCGCTCCATCGGACGCAAGCAGACGCAGCCCATCTGGGAACGCAGCTTCGGGAGCACATTCGTCAATCCGCCCGGGAAGTTCGCGGCGGAGCTGATCGAGGGATCAGGTCTGAAGGGCAAACGGCACGGGGGGGCCATGTTCTCGGATCTGCACGCGAACTTCATCATCAACATCGATGGGAGCGCAACCGCGGCCGACGTGGAGACGCTCATCGAACTCGCCCGCACCGAGGTCAGGAAACGGTACGGCGTTGAACTCAAAACGGAGGTGGTTGTCATTGGCGATCGTTAGCTCAGGACCGGAACAGAAACATGCCATTCGCGCCCGCGCGCGACGGATCATCGGTGTCTTCATCGTCGGTGTCCTGATTGTGGCATCGATGTACCTGTACAACTACGTGACCACCGCCAATCGTTTCGCAATCGAGAAGATCGAGCTGGCGGGGTTGTCGCGCATCGAGGCGGGTAGCCTCGACCGGCTGGTCGCCGATCTGCGCGGCCAGAACATCCTGCTGGCGCCGCTCGACGAGGTGGAAGCCAGGCTGGAAGCGCAACCGCGCATCGCGAGCGTCGAGTGCCGCCGTGTGCTCCCCAACCGGGTGGTCTACAGCATCACCGAGCGCGAGCCGGTGGCGCTGGTCTACACCGACCGCTTCTTCGAGATCGACGCTGCCGGCATGGTGATGCCGGGCGACGACTACACGGGGATGCTCGATCTGCCCACCATCACCGGTGTGGCCATGAACGACGTGCGCGCCGGGCGCACCTGCCAGGACCCGATGGTGCGCGGGGCACTGGAGGCGCTGCGGGTGTGCCGCGACCTGGGTTCCGAGTTCGCCGGCAACATCTCCGAGCTGCGTGCCACCAGCGCCGGCATTTCGATCCGCTCGTTGCGCGACGACTGTGTGCTCCTGCTCGGTGACGGCGACTACGAGCGGCGCCTGCGCAAGTTCTTCCTCCTGCGCGGCGAGCTCGCGCAGCGCGACGAGCCCGGGCACGTGATCGATCTGCGCTTCGACAACCAGGTGGTGCTGAGGGGCGGGGGGCTCTAGACCGTCGCCCGGGATGGGTGGCGCGGGGAAACAGCAACCAGGCGTTCCGAAACACGGATGTGTTTCGAAGGAGACAAGGAAAATGATCATGAAGAATCAGCGGAGACTGCGCGGCGCGATCGACATGGGGACCACCAAGGTGGCGGCGTTGATCGCGGAGGAAACAGCGACCGGGATCCGCGTCATCGGCGTGGGACTGGCCGCGTCCGACGGCCTGCGGCAGGGCGTTGTCACCGACATTGAACGCGCTGCGGAATGCGTCGTGAAGGCCGTGGGCGACGCGACCAGGATGGCGGGCGTCGCGCCCAAGACGTGGAATGTCGGGTCGGCCGGAGAACACATCCGCAGCATGAACAGCCGCGGTGTGGTGTCGGTCACGAAGGCCGACGTAGAGATCTCCGCGCAGGATGTGATGCGTGCACTCGAAGCCGCACGAAAGTTTTCCTTGCCACAAGATCGCGAGATCATTCATACCCTTCCACAGGAGTTTATCGTTGACAGCCAGCGGGGCATCCGACAGCCTGCCGGCATGTTTGGTGCGCGCCTCGAGGCGCGCGTGCACGTCGTCACCGCGTCGCGTCCAGCGCTCGACAATCTTGCCAAGACGCTGACGCTCGCGGGCATCGAGCTCGGCGAAATCGTGCTCGAGCCGCTCGCATCGGCGACGGCGGTGCTCACGGAAGAAGAACGCGATGCGGGCGCCGTGGTGCTCGACATCGGCGGCGGCACCACCGATGTCCTCGTGGTTGCGGACGGGTCGGTGCTGGCCAGCGGCGTGATCGGCCTGGGCGGCAACAACATCACCAGTGATGTGGCCTACGGACTGCGCACATCGCCGCGCGAGGCCGAACGCTTGAAGGTGAAGCACGGCTCGGCGCTGTCAACGCGGGTGTCCGGATCCGAAGTGGTGCAGCTGGCGGTCGCGCCGGGGAAGGACGCCCGGCGCGTGACGCGCCAGGTGCTGAGCGGCATCATCGAGCCGCGCGTCACCGAGCTGTTCACCCTGATCGACAAGCAGATTTCGTCGAACGGGATGAAACGCTCGCTTAGCGCCGGGGTAATTCTCACCGGCGGCGCGTCGCTGCTCGATGGTATGAATGAGTTGGCCGAGCAGGTCTTCGACCTGCCGGTCCGCGTCGGTCGCCCCGCAGGGTTGGAAGGTCTATCAGAGGTGGTCGCCGATCCGCGATTCGCCACCGGTGTCGGGTTGCTGCGCGCAACCGCGCCGGCCGTCGCGGCGGGTGAAACAGTCCCCGAGCGTGCAGGGCGCTTCGCACTGGGACTCCATCAATTCAAGCGCGCCATCGCCAGTTTGATCTGACGAAGAAGGAGTCAGCCATGCGCTTCGAGATGGAAGAAGAAAAAAAACTGAGCATTCTCCGCGTGATCGGTGTGGGCGGCGCCGGTGGCAACGCGGTCAACCGCATGGTTGCCGCCGGATTCCGCGGCGTTGATTTTACCGCCATCAATACCGACCTGCAGGTGCTGCGTGAGTCGCAGGCGCTGGAAAAGATCCAGATCGGCGAGGAGCTCACGCGCGGTCTTGGCTCCGGCGGTGATCCGCGCGTGGGCCGTGAAGCCGCGCAGGAGTCGATAGAAGCCATCCGCGCCTGCGTGGCGGGCGCCGACATGGTGTTCATCACCGCCGGCATGGGCGGCGGCACCGGCACCGGCGCGGCGCCGGTGGTGGCGCAGCTCGCGCGCGAGGCCGGCGTGCTGACCGTCGGCGTCGTGAGCCGGCCCTTCTTCTTCGAGGGTACCCCGCGCCTGCGCCAGGCCGAGCAGGGCATGGAGGCACTGCGCGAGGCCGTCGACACGCTGATCGTCATTCCCAACGACAAACTTCTCGAAACCTCCGACGACAGCACCTCGATGCTCGACGCGTTCGCGCGGGCCGATGACGTGTTGTGCAGCGCGACGCGCGGCATCTCGTCGCTCATTACCGAGACCGGCGTGGTTAATCTCGACTTTGCGGACGTGCGCAGCGTCATGAAGAACGGCGGTGCCGCGCTCATGGGCAGCGGGGTCGCGACCGGTCCCAACGCCGCCGAGGATGCGGCGCGCATGGCGATTCACAGCCCGCTCCTCGACGACGTCTCGATCGAAGGCGCCACGTCGATTCTAGTCAACATTACCGGCCCGCGCTCGCTCGGTATCAAGCAGATCAGCCGGGCCGCGACGCTCATCAACGCCGAAGCGGGAGCAGGCGCGCACGTGTTTCTGGGCACTGTTATCGACGATGCGATGCCCGAGGGCGAAGTGCGCGTGACGGTGATCGCGACCGGCTTCAACGGCTCCGGCGCTGCTGCTGCGCTCAATGCGCGCCGTCGCGCCGAGGCGACCGTGGTTCCCATGCCGCAGCGTCCCGCGGCCGCTCCCGTGCCAACTCCGGCCGCGGCTCCGGCACCGGCGGCGCGTGTCGCTACGACGCCTCCGCAGCCTGTATACGCGGCGGCGCCGGTGCGTACTCCGGCGCCCGCACCCGCACCGGTGGCAGCGCAGCCGCGACCGGCCGTGGTGGAGCACCGCCCGTTCATCGTCGAGGAACCGTTCGCGGCTCCGCTGGAGCCGGAACAGCCTGTACTGATGCGGACTGCCGCACCCGAGCCCGCCGAAGAAGAACCGGTGATCAGTTTTCCGGAGATTCTGGCGCGCGGAGACTCGGTGATTGAATTCGCGCTCGAACCCGACGAGGCCGATGAGCCCGTCATCATGGACAATGGATCGATCCGATCCTTCAACACCGAAGCGTTCCGGGTTCCGACGTTCGTTCGCAAACAGATGGACTGACGACCGGGAGGCGCGTTGTCATTCTGGAGCCGTCTCGTAAGAGGTTCGGCCGGCGAGCAGTATCATCGCGGGATTCGACTCTTCAACGAAGGTCACTATGACGAAGCCGTTCGCGTCCTCGAAGAAGTAATCGCGGAGGGCGGCGCCAACCCGTTTGCCAAACTCGGGGCGTTTTATGCCGCCGAGGCTCATGCCAAGCTCGGGCTCGCCAATTTTCACCGCGGCGAGCTCGAGAAGGCGCGTGTGCACTTCGACATCGCGCTCCGCGAGAACCCCCATTATCCGGATCTTTATTTCTACCTCGGCGTGGTCGAGCACCACGCCGCCAATTTCCCGGCCGCCATCGAACATCTGAGCCGGGCCGTCGATCTCAATCCCGAGTATGCGGAGGCCATGTGTCTGCTCGGTCTTGCCCAGCACGACGCCGGCTTCTTCGACAACGCCGGGCGCACGTTCGACAAGGCGCTGGCGCTGGTGCGCAAGACGCGCCATCCGCTATCGCGCATCCTGGTCGAGAAGCTCGACTCGCGTCACTTCGAGCTTCCTCCCATACGCGAGCTCCGCGCCGCCATGCAGGACGGGGATGCCTACGCAGCCCTCGTGCACGATGCCACCGATGCCTACAACGCCGGCGACTACGCGCGCGCGGTGAGCGGATTTCGCGACGCCGTGAGCATGCATCCCGGCTACGCGGACCTGCACGCGCGCCTGGGCATGGCGCTGCTCGAGCACGGCGACCCCGAAGCGTCGATATCGTCGTTCCGGCGCGCGCTCGACATCAACCCCACCTACTCCGAGGCGCGCTACTGTCTCGGCATCGCGCTGTTTCGCGCGGGTGAATGCGGACGCAGCGCGCAGGAACTCGACCGCGTCGCCCAGGCCAACCCATCCTACGCCGATGTGCGCGCGCAGGCCGGCCTGGCGCGCCTGGCGCTCGGAGATTTTTCCGCCGCGCTCGAAAACATTTCGGCGGCGGTGACGATCGCGCCCGGGTACGCGCGCGCCCACTACCTACTCGGTCTGGCCCGTTATGCGATGGGGGACTCCGAAGGTGCCGCGCAGGCGCTGCATACCGCGGTGGAGCTTCGCCCCGACATGTTCGCGGCCCGGCTCGAGCTCGGGCTGCATGCGCTCAAGGATCATCGCAACGAGGAGGCGGTGCAGGATTTCGAGCTGGTGCTTGCGCACGTTCCCGAGCACGCGGACGCGCGCTGTCTGCTGGGCACCGCTCTGCTCGAGTTGGACCGCACCGACGAAGCCGTGCACTGTTTCGACGAGGCGCTGCGCTTGAACCCCGCCTACACCGACGCGCGCAAGAAACTGGCCCTGGTGTACTACCAGCGCGGCGACTTCGATCGGGCCATGACCGAGCTCGACGCCGCGCTCCAGGGCAGCCCCGGCTACCCCGATCTGCACAAGATTCGCGGCGACATCATGGCGAAGAAGGGTGACACGGTGGCGGCGCGCGCGGCGTACACGCGCGCGGCCGAAATCAATCCCGACTATGCGGAGGCCGTATTCGGCCTGGTGATCGCGCTGCGCAAAGAGGGAAAAGGGCGCGATGCCGAC
>CAZULB010000130.1:0-7775 GCA_964621155.1 uncultured bacterium
ACCGGGTACAAGCCGAGCACTTTCACGGTGGAGCAACACGCGCGCACGGGTTATGCACTGCAGGGTGCGCATGCCTCGGTTGACTGCCGCGCGTGTCACGGCCGCACGCCGCCGGGCAGCGATGCGCAAATAGCCGCTCTGGTCGGGACGGCGAAGGTCTGGTTCCACCCCGCGCACGACCGCTGTGTCGAGTGTCATTTCGACCCGCACGCTGGACGTTTTTCTCCGGGAGGTCAGCGTGCCCGCGCGAACGATTGTCTCGCGTGTCACACGGTGAACAGCTTCACGCCGTCCAGCATGGATGCGGCCGCACACGACAGCGCCCGCTTCAAACTGGCGGGCGCACACCGGGCGACGCCGTGCTTCGCCTGCCACACGGAGATTGTTGCGGCGAGTGGCGCGAAATCAAGCAGGACGCGCGCGCTCCCGTTCACGGTGGCGGCGCAGAATTGCGGCGATTGCCACCGTAGCCCGCATGGAGACCAGTTCGCGGGGCGCAAGGACGGCGGCGCGTGCGACTCGTGCCACGACCTGGAACAGTTCAAGCCCGCGAGCCGCTTCGCCCATACGAGCTTCAAGCTCGAAGGCGCGCACGCGCAGGTGGCGTGCGAGAAGTGTCATCCGGCTGCAACGGTAAACGGGAAGCCCGCCGTGGTGTACCGTCCGCTGCCATCGCGGTGCGTGGATTGTCACGCCGGCGATGGCGTCTTGAAAGGGTGAGCGGGATGAATCCTCATCGCAGGTACTCTCTCGTGCCAATTTCGGTATTTGTGTGGCTGTTCTCCGGCGTGGCCGTGCAGGCCGCCGGGTCGTCGTCGGTTGACAACCCGCACGGCGACTACAAAGAGGACTGCTCGCTGTGTCATAGCGCCAAAGGCTGGAAGCCGGTTCGGATCAGCAAGAAGTTCGATCACGGCCGGTTTGTCCCGCTGGCCGGTGCTCACGCGACCCTCAATTGCACGCAGTGTCACAAGAGTCTCGACTTTGCCACGACGTCGAAAGCGTGCAACGACTGTCACGCCGACGTTCACAATAGCGAACTGGGAACCGACTGCGCGCGTTGCCACGGCACACGCAGCTTCGTCGACCGCAACGATCACATTCGCCTGCACCGCGCCACGCGTTTTCCGCTGCAGGGTGCCCATGTATCGCTCGACTGCGAGATGTGCCACACGCTGGCCGCACCCGACGCATACACGTATGTGAACACGCCCACGGACTGTTACTCGTGCCACCAGTCGGATTACCAGAAAACCACCGACCCGGCGCACGCCACGGCGGGATTTCCCACCGATTGCACGCAATGCCATGATCAAGTGGTGTGGTCGCGGGCGCGCTTCGATCACGCGGGCACCGGTTTTGTGCTGACTGGTGCTCACAAACCGCTGGCGTGCGAGCAATGCCATGTGGGCGGTGTGTTCACGGGCCTTTCGAGCCAGTGCGTGTCGTGCCATCAGAATGACTACAATGGTACCAACAACCCGGCCCACGCCGCCGCCGGCTTCTCGACCAACTGCACGCAGTGCCACAATACGACGCGCTGGAGTGACGCTTTTTTCAACCACAACGGAACGGCCTTCCCGCTCACGGGAGCGCACCGCGCGGCCGCGTGCAGCGCGTGCCACACCGGCGGTGTGTACGCAGGACTCCCCAGCACATGCGTGTCGTGTCACCAGGGTGACTACGACGCCACCAGCGATCCCAATCACGCCGTCGCCGCATTCGCGACCACGTGTGCACAGTGCCACAACACGACGACCTGGTCGGGGGCGACATTCGACCATACGTCATTTTTCCCGATCTACAACGGAACGCATGCGGGGCGCTGGAGCAAGTGCAGCGATTGTCACAACAATGCGGCGAGTTTCGCCGACTTCACGTGCCTGAGTTGTCATCCGCACAGCGATCGCACGGAGACTGACGGCCATCACCAGGCCATCGGCGGCTATTCATACACCTCGAGCGCGTGCTACAGCTGCCACCCCAACGGCAGGGTGGGGAACTAAAATGACTCGCGGCCTGTGGAGCGTGCTTGTGGCCGTGCTTCTGTCGGCTTCAGTGTCGTGGGCGCAGACCACGCCGCACGCTATCACGTATCTGACCAGCACCACTGTTTACGTGGACGCAGGTGTCAACGACGGGCTGCACGTGGGCGACCGCGTGGAGGTGGTGCGCGCCGGAACTGTCATCGCGACCCTGCGTGTGACCGACGTGTCGGCGCATCGCGCTGCGTGCGCGATCGAAACCTCTACGGCGCCGTTGAGTGTGGGTGACTCGGTGCGCTTCACGCCCGGCACAACCGGCGAAGGCGCGGGCACACCCGCCGCTTCGACGCCCGTGGTGGATGCACCATCCGCGGCAGAGCCCGCGGCGCGCGACGACGATTCCTGGGCGCGGCGCAACGGGCTGCGTGGACGGATCGGCGTGCGCTACCTCGGCGTGTTCGACCAGAGTGGATTCGGCGGCGATGTGAAAGAGCCTTCCGCGGACGTCAGAATCGACGGCACGCGCGTCGGCGGATCTGCGTTCGACGTGCAGGTCGACGTGCGCGCGCGTCATACCGTGCAGACGGTGGCGGACGGGAGAGAGTTCAACGACGGACAGGCGCGCGTGTACCGGCTCAACTCGCGCTGGCGCTCGACGGACGATCGCTATCGTCTGACGGTGGGGAGGCAGTTCTCGAACGCACTCACCAGTATCAGCACGTTTGACGGGGCCGAGCTCGCGTACCAGACCCCGCGCTGGGGGGTGGGCGCCTTCGCGGGCACGCAGCCGGCGGCGGGCGATTACGGATTCAGCACCGATATCGCCGAGTACGGCGTCTACGCGCGCCTGCACACGGCCCCGGGTGGCTCGGCAGCACGGTGGGAGCTCGTCACCGCAGCCATCGGTTCGTACGACCAGGGCAACATCAATCGCGAGTACCTCGCGCTTCTCGGGCGTGTCATGTCGTCGCGTGCTTCACTGCAGGTTCAGCAGGACGTCGACGTGAATCGCGGTTGGAAGCGCGATGCCGGCGAGAACGCAATCACGTTGACCAATACGTTTGCGAGCACGCACCTGCGGGTGTCGCGCACTGTCGACCTCGATGCGGGCTATGACAATCGCCGGAACATCCGCCTTTACCGCGACTTCGTGAGTCCGGAAACGCAGTTCGATGACGCGTACCGCCAGGGCGTGTGGGGAGGAATGGGAGTGCAGTTCGCGCGTCGCTACCGCGCCAGCCTGTCGGCCCGCAACAGCCGGGGCGGAAGCTCCGGCGACGCCAATACGTACACGGCGCTCGCCACGGCCAACGGTATCACGCCCGCACAAGTCAACCTGCGGTGGCGTTCGACGCACTACGACAACGACGCGAATGATGGGTGGCTGCACAGCGCCGGCATCGGGTCTTCGATCGGCGCGCGCCTGACGCTCGAGTTCTTTGGCGGGCTGCGCAACGACCACAGCAAGCTTTTCTCGGCCGGCGATTCCAATACCACGTGGTTCGGCGCCGACATGGACGTCGATCTTGGCCGCAGCCTGTATCTCAATCTCTCGGGTGAGCACAACACCGGCGAGGAAGACAGCTACAACCAGGTCTACTCGAGTGTGAGCTGGAGATTCTAGCGGGCCGCGGCGCGCCGGTTACTTGCCGGCCGGGCGGTACATGGCGTCGATCTGGTCACGGAACTTTTCTTCCACGATCTTGCGGCGCACCTTGAGTGTGGGCGTGAGCTCGCCGTTGGCGGTGGTGAGTTCGCCGTCGAGGAGTGAGAACGACTTGATGCGCTCGAACTGCGCCAGGCTCTCATTGATTCCATCAATAATGCCCTGGTAGAGCTTCTGCACCTCGGGTGACGCCACGAGTTTGGCGCGGTCGCCGCTGAGTCCCGCGGTTGCGGCCCACGCTTCCAGGCGTTCGTAGTTGGGCAGGATCAGCATGCTGATGTAGGGCCGGCCGTTGCCCACCATCACGGCTTCGGCGATCATCGGGTTCTGCTTCATGCGGTTTTCGATGGGCTGGGGCGCCACTTTCTTTCCGCCCGCCGTCGCGATCAAATCCTTCTTGCGATCCGTAATGGACAGGTATCCATCCTTGTCGAACTGGCCGATATCGCCGGTGTAGAACCAGCCGCCTTTGAGAACCGCCGCGGAATCGTCCGGCTTCTTCAGGTAGCCCTGGAAGACATTCTCGCCGCGCACGGCGATCTCGCCGTCGCTCTCGATGCGCACTTCCACGCCCTGGTATGGGCGCCCCACCGTGCCGAAGCGCCAGTGCGTGAGCGTATTCACCGTGACCACCGGCGACGTTTCCGTGAGGCCGTAGCCTTCCAGGACAATCAGTCCCGCGGCGTGGAAGAATTCGATGATGTGGCGCGAAAGGGGAGCGCTGCCCGAGATCATGAAGCGCATGCGTCCGCCCACGCGGTCGCGGATCTTGTTGAACACGAGTGCCAGTGCGATCTTGTGCTGCAGTTGTGTGAGCGGGCTGAAGCGCTTCGACATGCGGGCGTTGACGGCGGCGGTGCCGACTTTGACGCCCCAGTTGAACAATCCCTGGCGCATTTTTGAGCTCGACGCCACGCTGTTGTGAATGCCGTCGTAGAACTTCTCGTAGATGCGCGGCACGAAACACACCACGGTGGGGCGGATCTCTCCCAGATTCGTCATGGTGGTCTCGATCGACTCGGCGTATGCAATCTGAACCCCCGCCGTCATCATGGTATAGAACCCCGCCACGCGCTCGAACACGTGGCTCAAAGGGAGCACGGAGAGGTACACGTCGCTGCCACTGAGTGGAAACGCTTCGAGCGACTGGCGCACATTGGTCATGATGTTCTTGTGGGTGAGGATGACGCCCTTGGGCTCGCCGGTCGTGCCCGACGTGTAAACGATGCTGGCCCAATCCGTAGGTGCCATCTCGCCCGCCATCTCCGCGGCGCTTTTCGTCGACGCGCGCGCGAGGCCACGCTCACGCAGGTCATGGAATGAGTCGGCGCCGCTTCCCGCCGCATCCTGGTCGAACGCAATCACGCGCTCGAGGAGCGGGAGCTGCGCGCGTAGAGCCGCGATCTTCGCCGCCTGCATTTTGGTCGACACGAAGGCGATGCGCACCTCGGCATCCTTGAGGATGTATTCAACCTGCGACTGGATGAGCGTGGGGTAGATGGGAACCGTGACGCCGCCGGCGAATTGAATCGCGAGGTCGGCGACGGCCCATTCCAGGCGGTTCTCGGACAGGATGGCGACGCGGTCGGTTTTGGCGAGTTTCAGCTCGCGCAGCCCGTGCGCCAGTGCATGCACGCGCTCGAGCACGTCGCGGTGCGAGACGTCGGTCCACTGGCCGTTGACCTTGTGGCGGAACGCGTCGCGACGGTTGTACTTCTCCACGCAGGCAAGAAACTGGCGTGGGATGGTCTCGAGAACTTCCACGCCCCGGACGATAGCACGCGACGGGCCAAACGGCCCCGTCATAAATCCACTTGAAAACAGGGCCTGTTGCGGTAAAGTACCCGCAACCAGTCTTGGGGCGGCCAGCCGGCGGCCCCGGAACCATTGCATTGACACGACCCGGAGGTACCAAGGTGCACGGCGCCGATTTTCTCAAGCGGCTCGACGAAACGATTGCCAGCCACGCGCTCCTGTCGCATCCGTTCTATCAGTCCTGGAACGCGGGCACGCTCTCCGCGGACACGCTCCGCGAGTACATCAAGCAGTATTACGCCCACGTGCGCGTGTTTCCGCGTTACGTGAGCGCCGCGCACGCCGCCTGCGACGACATTCGCGTGCGCCAGTTGTTGCTCGAGAACCTGATCGACGAGGATCAGGGCGACTCGAATCACCCCGAGTTGTGGATGCGCTTTGCCGACGGCATGGGTGTCGCGCGCGATGATGTGCGCAATGCCGCACTGCTCGACAAGACCCGCGCGTCGGTGGACACGATGGTTGCGCTCACGCGCAGCGAAAACTTCCGCGACGGATTGGCAGCGCTCTATGCGTACGAGTCGCAGGTGCCGATGGTCGCGCAGACCAAGCGCGAAGGCCTCGCAAAGTTCTACAACCTGAGCGATGAGCGCTCGGTTTCGTTCTTCTCGGTGCACGAAGCGGCTGACATCGAACACAGCCGCGTCGAGCGTGAGCTGCTCGTCGAGCACTGCGCTACCGAGGAGCAGCAGGACCGTGCCATTGCCACGGCCGACAAAGCGGCCCGCGCTCTCTGGCAGTTCCTCGACGGCGTGCACGAGGCGTACTGCCACGACGCGATGAAGGCCTAAGCCCAGGCGTCGCCCGGACCGCAGTTCATCGCATCGGAGGAACCTGGTGGCACGACACATCGGTATCGTTGCGTGCAGCGCTGAAGGCGCTGCGCTCTGCTACACCACCGTCTGTACCGAAGCACCCGAGTTGATGGGGAAGAAGCATGCTCACCCCGAGGTGAGCATGCACACCCATCCCTTCAGCGACTACGTTCGCCTGCTCGAAGCGGGCAAGTGGGACGGCGTGGCCGCGCTCATGCTCTCGTCGGAAGAGAAGCTGGCCAAGGCGGGTGCCGAGCTCATCATCTGCCCCGACAACACCATTCATCGCGTCTTCGATCAGGTGGCCTTGAAGGCAAGGCTTCCGTGGCTGCATATCGCCGAGGAAGTGGCGAAGGAAGCGGCACGCCGCAACTACAAGAAAGTTGGACTGATCGGCACCGCGATCACGATGGACAGTGCGTTCTACCAGGACAAGCTGGCGAAGCATGGCATCACCGTGGTGCTTCCGGACCCCAAGGATCGCAAGCTCATCAACCGGATCATCTTCGACGAGCTGGTCGCGGCGCAGTTCACCGCCGAATCGCGCGCCTACTTCACGGGGCTGATTTCCGAAATGCGCAGCGCCGGTTGTGAGGGCGTGGCGCTGGGCTGCACCGAGGTTCCGCTGATCATTACCGAGGAGAACTCGCCGCTACCGGTGCTGGACTCGACGCGCCTGCTGGCGCGCGCGGCGCTCAAGGCAAGCCTGGGTTAGTTCGGCGAAAAACGATTCTGGATGAGGCCGCGGTATCTGCCACCGCGGCCTTTTTGTTTGGCGTCCTACGAATCCCAATCGCCGGGGCCGCAGAAATAGAAGTGTCCGCCCGGGGAATGACCGCCACCGACATCAGGAGCCGCAGCAATGACCCGCGTGATGTAGCGCTTCGCGGCGTGGACCGCGTCGCGGACGGAATCGCCAAGTGCGAGGCGCGCCGCGATCGCGGCCGAAAAGGTGCAGCCCGTGCCGTGGACGCTGCGTTCGCGCACGGGACCGTCGGGACGAAGCACTTCGCTCTCACCGTCGGAAAACAATACATCCACGGCGAGCGCGAACGAGGCGTGGCCGCCTTTTACCACGACCGTGCGGGCTCCGAACCCGGCAATATCGCGCGCTGCGCGCTCCATGTCGTCGACAGAAGCGATCTCGAAGCCGGCGAGGAGCGACGCCTCGTGCAGATTGGGAGTAACCACCCGCGCCATCGGAAAGAAGCGCGACTTCAATGCCGAGACAGCGTCGTCGTGCAACAACCGGTAGCCGCTTTTGGATACCGTCACCGGATCGACGACGAGATTCTTCAGTCCGCGCTCCTCGAGCACGTCCGTGACCGTCTCGATGATGGCGACCGACGACAGCATTCCGGTCTTGGCCGCGCCGATCTCGAAGTCATCCAGAACCGCTTCCATCTGTGCCCGGATCCACTCGACCGGAAGGTCGTAGGCGCCGCGCACTTCACGCGTGTTCTGGGCCGTGATGGCGGTGATGACGGAAGTGCC
>CAZULB010000131.1:0-7698 GCA_964621155.1 uncultured bacterium
GATTTCTTGAGCTCGAGGTCGGCCGGCGTCGCGCTCACATAGATGTAGCGCGGAACCAGCCCGGCGAATTCATCGAACTTGAGGGGGCGGTTGTCGAGCGCCGACGGCAGCCGGAAGCCGTGCTCTACCAGGGTGAGTTTGCGCGAGCGGTCGCCGTTGTACATGCCGCCCACCTGCGGCAGCGTCACGTGCGATTCGTCGATCACGCACAGGAAATCCTGCGGAAAGAAATCGAGCAGGGTGAGCGGGCGCTCGCCGGGCTTGCGGCCCGAGAGGTAGCGCGAATAGTTCTCGACGCCACTGCAGTAGCCCACCTCTTCCAGCATTTCGATGTCGTAGAGCGTACGCGACTCCAGTCGCTGCGCTTCCGCCAGGCGCCCCTGCTCGCGCAACTCCACCACCCGCGTCGAGAGCTCCTCGCGAATGCCGGCCACGGCGTTCTTCACGACGTGGTCCGGCGTGACAAAATGCTTGGCGGGAAAAAGGTTCAGTTTCTCGATCGCGCGCACGCGCTTCCCCGTCAGCGGATCTACGATGGAGAGTGCTTCGATGCGGTCGCCGAAGAACTCCACGCGGATGGCTTCCTCTTCGTAGGCGGGCCGGATCTCGATCACTTCGCCGCGTACACGGAAGGTACCGCGCGTGAAGGCGAGGTCATTGCGCACGTACTGGATGTCGATCAGGTCGCGCAGAAAATCCTCGCGGTCATAGCGATCGCCCGCGTGCGCGGTGATCATCATGGCGCGCACCAGCTCGGGCGAGCCCAGCCCATAGATACACGACACGCTGGACACGACAATAACATCGTTGCGCGTCATGAGCGATGCGGTTGCACGCACGCGCAGCCTGTCGATGTCATCATTGATGGAGGCGTCCTTCGCGATATACGTGTTCGTCGACGGCACGAACGCCTCGGGCTGGTAGTAGTCGTAGTAACTGACGAAGTACTCTACCGCGTTGTTGGGAAAGAAGCCCTTGAACTCGCCGTAGAGCTGCGCGGCCAGGGTCTTGTTGTGGGAGATGACGAGGGTGGGAAGGCCGAGTTCGGCGATGACGTTGGCGACTGTAAACGTCTTGCCCGAACCCGTGACGCCGAGCAGCACCTGGTGGCGCTTGCCTTCGCGCGCGCCCGCGCTCAGGGCGCGGATGGCCTGCGGTTGATCGCCCGTGGCCTGGTAGTGCGAAACGAGATCGAAACCGCCGGCCACGATCAACGCGACGCGATGGTCGCCGTCGCCTCCGTGGAACCGGGTGTGTGGAGCAGGCCCACCGTGGCCGACTTCCGGTGCTCGCGCACGAGCAGGACGACGAGCACGATCACCACCACGACCAGCGCGGGAAGCATGATCGACCGGATCCAGCGCGGCGGGCCGAGCTTTTCCTCGCGCAGGCCTCCTTCGGTCTCCCACGACGGGCCGGGTCCGGCGGCCTGCGCCGCCGAGCGCGATCCGATCATCGCCCACAGGCGATTGCCATCGAGGCCGAGGAACTCGGCGTAGGTACGCACGAAGCCTTTCACGTATGTCTCGCTGGGAAACGCGCCGAAGTCGTCCTCTTCCAGGGCGCGAATGGTCTGCACCGAGATCTTGGTCTCACGGTTGACCTGCTCGATGGAAAGCTTGCGCGCCTCGCGGCCCAGACGCAACATCTCGCCGACGGTTTTCCCTTCGGTGCCGGCCGGTGTTCCTTTGTCTTTCACGTCACTCATAGGCGAAATAGACCACGGCAGCGCCGTGGAGTCAACGTTTCGTGATATACGCACTCGCAGGGCCTGGCTCCGTCCATCCCGATGGATTTCGCTTCGCTCATCCATCGTGAGCCCTGTCCGTCGCCACCCGCTCGTGCGCTGGCCTAACCTTCCGCGAGCAGCTTGAGGGATTCGAGCAGCTTACCGCGTTCCACCTCGAGCCGCGCCTGGCGCTCGCGCTCGCGCGCGACCACCTCGGGCTTCGCCTTGGACACGAACCCGGCATTGCCGAGCTTGGTGGTGACGTCGCCCAGCTCCTTCGCCACCTTCTCGACTTCCTTCTGGAGGCGCAGGCGCTCCGCGTCCAGATCGACGAACTCCGCGAGCGGCACGATGACCTCGATGTCATTGATGGGAGTGGCGGCACTGCCGCGGTCCTTGACCACCGCCGGCCCCGCGTCGAGCGACGCGGCTCCCGCCAGGCGCTGCACACCGTCGGCGGCTTCGCGCAGGAGCGCCGCGCGGCTCTCGGGCGCGCGCACACGAATTGGAATCTTGAGTCCCGGGTTCACACGGTATGCCGCGCGCACGTTGCGCACCGCAACCACGACATCGCGCAGAAGCTGCATGCGCGCTTCCGCTTCCTCGTCGATGCCGCGACCGTCGCCCGAGGGATAACGATTTTCGAGCAGGAGTCCCTTCGTCATGGGAAGAATGCTCCAGATCTCTTCGCTCACGTACGGCATGATCGGGTGCACGAGCTTCATCGACTCACCGAGCACGAGCAGCATCACGGAGAGCACGGTGCGCCGGTCACCTTCGCCGTAGAGCCGGACCTTGGCCAGCTCGAGATACCAGTCACAGAAGTCGTGCCAGAAGAAGTCGTAGATGCGCGAGGCGGCGTCGTTCAGGCGCCACTCCGAGAAACATCGCTGCGTATCGGCCGCCGCGCGCTCGAGCGCAGACACGATCCAGCGATCTTCCCACGACAGCTCGGGCGCGAACGCAAGCGTGGTGCCGAAGGCGTCGTACCAGAGTGCGGCAAAACCGTCGCGCGGCGCTGGCGCCGCGACCAGCAGCGGCTTCTCCTCTTTCTCGACGGCGCTCATGACCAGGCGCGACGCCTGCCAGAGCTTGTTGGTGAAGTTGCGGCCCAGCTCGAGCTTTTCTTCGTCGAAGAAGACGTCCGTCCCCGGCGGTGAGAGCATCGAGAGTGTGAAGCGGAACGCATCGGTTCCCCAGTTGGCGATGATGTCGAGCGGGTCGGGCGAGTTGCCCAGCGACTTGCTCATCTTGCGCCCCTGGCCGTCACGCACAATGCCGGTCAGGAAGACGTGGCGGAACGGAACCTCGCCCCTGAACTCGAGCGAGGCCATGATCATGCGCGCCACCCAGAAGAAAATGATCTCCGAACCGGTGACGAGCACCGAGGTCGGGTGATAGCGCTCGAGATCGCTCGTCTTCTCGGGCCACCCGAGGGGTGAGAACGTCCACAGCCACGACGAAAACCAGGTGTCGAGCACGTCGTCGTCCTGGCGCAGTTCGGTCTTGCCGCACACCGCGCACGCATCCGGATCCGTCCGCGAAACGGTGAGGTGGCCGTCGTGGCAGTACCAGACGGGGATGCGATGCCCCCACCACAGCTGGCGCGAGATGCACCAATCGCGGATCTCCGTCATCCAGCTCATGTAGACATTGCGCCAGCGCGGAGGATAGAAGGTGACTTCTTCGCTCTCCACGACGCGAATGGCGGGCTCGGCGAGCGGCTTCATCTTCACGAACCACTGCGTGGAGAGCAACGGCTCGATCACGGTGCCGCAGCGGTCGTGGGTGCCGACGTTGTGACGGTAGGGCTCGACCTTCACGAGCAGGCCGGCTTTCTCGAGGTCCTCGACCACACGTTTGCGCGCGTCGAAACGGTCGAGTCCCGCGTACGCTTTTCCCGCCGCCGGTGTCATGCGACCTTCGCGATCGACGACGACCACGGCAGGCAGATTGTGGCGCTGGCCGATGCCGAAGTCGGTGAGATCGTGCGCGGGCGTCACCTTGACGAACCCCGAACCGAACTCCATCTGCACGACGTCATCGGCGACGATGGGAACCTCGCGGTTGACGAGCGGAACCGTGCACGTCTTGCCGATCAGCTTTTTCTTGGCCCTGTCACCGGGGTTCACCGCCACGGCGGTGTCGCCGAGAATCGTCTCGGGACGCGTGGTGGCGACGATGACGTCACCCGCGCTGGAGGGATACTTGACCCAGTACAGCTTCGAGTCGCGCTCGTCGTACTGCACCTCCTCGTCCGAGATGGCGGTCTGGTCGAGCGGGCACCAGTTGACGATGTAGTCGCCGCGATAGATGAGGCCCTTCTCGTAGAGGCGGACAAACGCCTCGCGCACCGCGCGCGAGCGCGGCTCGTCGAGCGTGAATGCTTCGCGGCTCCAGTCGAACGCACACCCGAGCTGCTTCATCTGCTCGACGATGCGCGCGTGATGGTGCTCCTTCCATTTCCAGGCTTCGGTGAGAAACTCCTCGCGCGACATGTCGCCGCGCTTCCTGCCTTCCTTGAGCAGCGCGTTCTCGACCACTTTCTGGGTGGCAATGCCGGCGTGATCGGTCCCGGGAATCCAGAGCGTGTTGAACCCGTTCATCCGCTTCCAGCGGATGAGCTGATCCTGCACGGTGTCGCCCAGAATATGCCCGACGTGGAGCACCCCGGTGACGTTGGGCGGGGGGAGCGTGATGACGAACGGCTCGGCCGAAGACGAGTCGTCGGGAACGAAGAGGCGCTTGTCCTCCCATTCCTGATTCCAGCGCTTGCGCGCAAGAGCGGGATCGAAGTGTTTTTCCATTGATCGCGTCGCGAGTATGCAGGCCTCGCGTTAAAAGAAGGCAAAAAGTATCACCTGGCGCAAACGTGGTCAACGTCGCCGCGACGCCGCTTCATTGCGACGTGCTCGTCGCCACAAACGCGACCATTGAATGGTCCGGTGCCACGGCGATGCGTGTAATCAAGGTGATGCCGTCGTTTGCAAAGTCGTGCACCGGGCCGAAGCTCGCCCCGGCTTTGAGCGGCTGCGCGGCGTAAATGCGGGTCCCCGACGAGTGCAACATGGTGTCGCCCAGCCAGGCGGCGTCCTGTCCGTTCCCCACCGCGTCAATCAGCGGCACGCCGGCGTGGCTTCCGTTCCTGAGCAGCATGAAGCGGAAATGCTCCTCATCCCGCGGTTGCGTGAACACGATGTCACCGGTTCTCGGAATGCGCTGCAGGGAACGGCCGATGTCGCGCGCCACGATGGTCTCTTCCTGCGAGGTGACGTCGATGACACGCAGCGTATGCGGCTCCTTTTTCGTTTCGTTACCAAGTATGAAAGCGGCCAGGTGGGTGTCATCGATCCAGACGAAATAGCCCACCGAGTCGACGTCGGTCATGACAAGGGTGGGGTTCTTTCCGTCCATGTCGAAACGCCACAGGCGCTGTGTGCTGTCGGCCTCGACGCGGACAGTGCAGAAACCGGCTGGCGGCGCCCCGAAGGGCGTCGGCGAATACTCGCTCTCGGGCGTCTGCGTGACACGCGCCGTGGTGCGCGTCGCGAGATTACAGCGAAAAATATCAGTGCCGCCCTCGCTCCCGGCCGCGGTGTACAGGAAACTCTGCGCGTCGGGCAGAAAGCAGGGCTGGTTGTCATACCCGGCGCGGTGGGTCATGTTGACCGGCTTGCCGAGGTCGAGGGTATGGCCGCGCACAAGCACCTCTGACACCCAGATGTCCGAGTCCGGCACCTGGGCCGCGGCACTGGTGGCGCCCGCACAGAGAAAACCGACCAATGACACCAGTATTTGTCTACTTGTCATAGCGCTTCCTGTTCATGTGTTACTCGAAGTCACCCGGTTAAGCGCTATCTGACGCTTGCGGGTGTCCCCTTTGACCGTTTTGGCGAACCCGCATTATAATGGATGAATTGCCGGTGCGTCACGCCCCCCGGGCCCGGCCCTTGCACCGCCTTGACTACCATGGCCATCCACGCTCCCGGGCGCTGCCCGATCCTTGTCATCACCCTGCTGGCGGCTGCGCTGCACGCCGGTATAGCGCGGGCGCAGTACGTGCTCGAACGCGCCTACCCGGCGCTCAGCTTCCCCGCGCCCACCGACATCCGCCCCGCCAACGACGGCACCAACCGCATGTTCGTGGTGCAGAAGGGCGGAACCATCCGCGTGTTCGACAACGATTACCACGCCACCACCAGCAAGGTGTTCCTCGACATCTCCTACAAGATTCGTACGGCCGGTGAGGCGGGATTGCTCGGTCTCGTATTCGACCCCAGGTATGCGTCCAACGGCACCTTCTACATCTACTACGAGACCAAGTATCCGACGCGCAACATCGTGGCGCGGATGAAAGTGTCGGCCGACCCCGACGTCGCCGATTACAACACCGAGGAGATTCTGATCGACGCGCCGCAGTTCGACCCCGGCAACGCCTACCACTGCGGCGGCCAGCTTGCGTTCGGTAATGACGGCTATCTCTACATTGCGATGGGCGACAACCGCAACAGTGCCGCCGCACAGGATCTCGCCGACTTGCAGGGCTCCATCCTGCGCATCGATGTCCACGTCGATCCGAAGCCGCTCGGGTTCGGCGCACCCACGTATACGATTCCGTCCGGGAATCCGTTCGCGACCAACACCAGCGGATATCGTCCCGAAATCTACGCGTACGGTTTCCGTAACCCGTGGCGCTTCGCCATCGATCCCTACACGAATGAGCTGTGGGCCTGCGACGTCGGCGAGAACGAGTGGGAAGAGATCGATCTCGTGCGCAAAGGCGGGAACTACGGCTGGCCGCTGATGGAGGGGTTTGAGTGCTTCCCGCCGGGTGTGTGTGACACCACCAGTCAGGACCTCAGGCTCCCGCTCTACAGCTATTCCCACAACGACGGCAGCGCCATCGTGGGCGGTTGCCGCTACTGGGGTTCGCGCCTGCCCGAACTCGCGGGCGTGTTCGTGTTCGCCGATTACACGAGCGGAGTCGTGTGGGGGCTCCACTACGACGGCGCCGGCACGCCGGAGCGCTTCGACCTGGCGTACAACGCCCCGACGATGTACACGGTCGGTACCGGTTTTGACGGAGAAATTCTGATGGGCACTGTCGACGGGCAGTTCTACCGGCTTGCGCGCATCGCGACGCCGGTCACGAGCGCCCCGCTGCGCTCGCATCTGGCCGGCAATTTCCCCAATCCGTTCAACCCATCCACAACCATCCGTTTCGTGCTCGATCATCCGGCCCGGGCGCGACTCGATATCGTGTCTGTTCGCGGCGAGCGCGTGCGCCAGTTTGAATTCTCCGCCGCAAGTGCCGGCGCGCACGAGGTGGTATGGCGCGGTGAGACCGATCGGGGTACTCGCGTGGCCAGCGGCGTCTATTTTTGCCGCCTGATCGTGGACGGAACCGCCGTGGATTCCTCGCGGCTGGTGCTGGTCGAGTAGCACTGCCGCGTTGACAGGAGCGCGTTCCCGCGCCATCATTCATTCGACAACGCCGCCCGCCCGTTGTGTCCTTCCCCTCCCCGTAGCAGGAGATAAGTTTATGCACAGGTTCCAGGTACTGAGTTGTGCGGCCCTTGTGCTCGCGCTGACGGCTTCCGTCTCACACGCGGTGGTGCGACGGACCCCGCCTCCGCTCTTGTGGCAACGCACCGCCGTCTCCGGATATCTCGGCAAGGGGCTTCCCGTTGGCGAGTTCTCGGACAGCCGGGAGGGATACGGCAACCAGAAGGAAGGCGCGATCGACTGGGCTGCCGAAATTGAGCACTTCGTCGGACACACCACCTCGATCGGGTTCTCCTACGCGAATACGGAGTACGAGGACAAGGACCTGGGCGATGCCCTGAAGACCAAGGTGGAAACGGCGTCGGGCTTCATTCGCGTGGTGATTCCCACCGCGACTCCCGTGCGGCCCTATCTGCGCTTCGGAATGGGTGGCGTCCAGGTGGAGTTCCTCGACCCGGTTTCAC
>CAZULB010000132.1:0-7677 GCA_964621155.1 uncultured bacterium
TGCCCACCAGCATGCCGCCCACCGCGATGGGGCGTACGATGAAGCGCCATACCTGCGTCGTGACGCCGCCCCACTCGGACACATCCGTGCCATGATTCGGAAGCAGATTCACGAGCTCCGGACCGAGCAGAAAAATAAGGAGCGGGACCATGAGTCCCCACGCCAACACGCCGCCGGCGAATGAAAGCGCCGAAAGTTCGGGACCGATGATGTAACCCACGCCGAGATAGGCCGGGCTCACCGTTGGCGCCGAGATCTGCGTCACGCCACCGGCGTTGACGGTGTTGGCCGCGGCGGTCGCTCCGAGTTTCACCTTCGACAGACCCAGCTGGCCCATCTTGACCACGAAGCCCTTGTCGGGCGCGAACGCGCTCATCGCACCGGTCAGGAAGACCAGCGCGCCGAAGCCCATGTTGTAGAAGAGATATTTCGCGGCCTGGGCGCCCTGCTGCCCCGCCTTGTGAATCTGGCTGGCGGCGACGGATTCGGGAAACGGCAGCGTGCGGTCTTCCACCATGACGCGCCGGATGAGCGAGCAAAACAACACGCCGAGCACGCTGCCCACCACCATGAGAGCCGTGGACTTCCAGTAGGCGTGCTCGAAATCGAACGACGGCCACACACCCGCGATGACAAACGCGGGCAATGTGAAGATGGCGCCGGCGGCCACCGACTCACCGATGGAGCCCGCGGTTCGCGCAATGTTCTCCTCCAGGATCGATCCTTTGAACATGCGCAGGAACACCATGCTGATGACGGCGGCGGGATACGTCGCCGCGATGGTCTGTCCGGCACGCAGGCCCAGGTACGCGTTGGCCGCGCCCAGGATCAGGCACATGAACAATCCGGGGATCAGCGCGCGGAGCGTGAGCTCCTTCATGGACATGGATTCGGGGACGAACGGCTGGTAGGACGAGCCGCCGCCGGGGGTCTGATCGCTCATCGTTTCATCCTCCCGGGAAAGATTCGCGAACTCTAGCGCGGAGTTGAAGATAGGTCAAAAGCAAAAACGGCTCCCCGATCGGTGTGGGGAGCCGTCGCAACGTATACTCGTCGCTCAGGGCGTGCTGGTCGCCCTGTAAAGCGCCTTGATCTTGCCCCATGTCGCCGGTTTGGCCGGCAACGTCGGAGCCTTCACGTTGATAATTCCGGTCATGCCCATTTCACAATGGAAGCGACAGAAGTAATCAAAACTACCGGTGCTGCTGAACGTGATGTAGGCGGAAGTTCCGCCCGGATTGATGATACCCGTCGTCCATGCCCCGCTCTGCGTGCAGTCCACTCCGCTCGTCGCCGTGTGCTGAACGGCAACCACGTTCACCCAACGAACGCGATCCCCCTGCGTAATGTCGAGAATAGGTGGATCAAAAAACATGGCGCCGAAATAGTCGCCGTTCATCAGCACGTTGTGATCGGTCGCAAAGACACTGAGTGGAAGCGCGACAATCGCGATGCAAACAACCAGAAACACCTTCGCAATGAAACGCATGGGATCCTCCTTGCGCAGCTGCGAGTTCAGGCCGTGGGGTGACGCCAATGGTAACACAACCACAGACTTGGAGAAACCAGGCAGTCATCCGGCTGTCGGGAGGTGAGAAGTGGTGGTCGGGGCGGAGGGATTTGAACCCCCGGCCCCCTGCTCCCAAAGCAGGTGCGCTACCGGACTGCGCCACGCCCCGACCGGGTCAGTCTACCACACGGCGGCTATCCCGCCATGCGGTACCAATGAACGAGTTCGCGCAGGCTGGGGCGCTTGCCGTGCATGAGGATGCCGACGCGGAAAACGCGCGCCGAGAAGGTCACGCCCAGGACGATTGTCAGCAGCATGAGCCCGATACCGAGGAGAATCTGCCACAGCGGCGGCGTCAGTAGAATGATGCGCGCCATCATCAGTAGCGGCGTGAAGGGCGGAAACAGCGACATTCCGATGGCGATCGCGCTGTTGGGGTTCTGCATGAACATCATGAGCGACATGAGGGGCACCAGCATGGGCATCGTCACGAGTATCTGCATCTGCTGCGCATCCTGCTCGGTGCTGCTCATCGCACCAATCACCATGAAGAGCGACGCAAAGAGCATGAAGCCCAGAATGAAAAAGATGACGAAGTAGAGAAACGTGACGGGGGGAATGTGCATCGGCCCCATCTTGGCCAGCGCCATCGGAATCGCGCCACCGGTCAGCGTCAGACCAACCACGGTCCAGATGCCGAGCTGCGAGAGCCCCGCCATCCCCACACCGACGAGTTTGCCCAGAATGAGATCCTTCGCGGTGAGCGTGCTCAACAACACCTCGATGATGCGCGAACTCTTTTCTTCCACGATGCTCTTCGCGATGGAAACACCCCACGATTGAATCGAGGTGTAAAGGAGCATCACGAAGACGAACACGACGCCGTACTCGGCCAGGAAACTTTTCTTCTCCACGTTGCCCGCCGCGCTGATCTGATTCATCTCCATGCTGACAGGCTCGGTGAGATTCTTGACGCGCTCGTAGTCGAGCCCTTCGTGGGCGAGCCGCTGCTTCAGCACCACATCGTTCAACGCCTTCTCGAAACGGCTGAGGACGTTGTAGTTGCGTTGTTCGCGCGTGATGTACGACGCCTTCTCGCCGGTCATGATGCCGCGCGGAATGGCAACCACGATGTCGGTTTCTCCGCGCTGGACCGCGTCGATTTGCGCGCTGCGCGCGCCTTCGTAGGCGGCATCCGTCGCAGGCACGACGGTCGCGGTGAACTGGCGCTTGCCGTTCTTGAGCGTGTCGGTGAGCGCGTCGACGAAAGGGGCGGCGATGGCTCCGGTCTGGTCGACCACGGCCACGCGCGAGACCGTCTGCGGCTCCATGTTCGCAAAGAGCACGGGCAGAACGAAGAAAAGCGACATGACAATCGGTACCACGACGGTCGTGATCATGAACGACTTGCGACGGACGGCCTCCGTGAATTCACGCCGGATAACGTGGCCGGCCTTCATCGCGCATCCCCCGATACCTGTTCGATGAAAATGTCGTACACGGATGGCTCCGCGAGCTCGAAGCGCGTGACCGCAAGGCGCGCGCGCGCGGCGTCGAGCACACGACCCGGGTCAACGCCGTCCTTGAGGCGGAGGAAAACTTCGTTGCCGTTGTCCTGGAAGCTCGCCACTTCGGGAAGCGTGTGCAGAAACGTGCCGTCGCCCTGGAAGCGCAGACTCACACCGTTCTTGCCATAGCGCTGCTTCACCGAGCCCAGCGTTCCTTCCAGCAATACGCGCCCCTTGTTGATGAGGCAGATGTGGTCGCACAGTTTCTCCACCGTATCCATCTGATGGGTGGAGAAGATGATGGTGTGGCCGCGGCGGTGGTACTCGAGGATGATGTCCTTGAGCACATTGGCATTCACGGGATCGAGGCCGGAGAACGGTTCGTCGAGAATCAGCAGATCAGGCTCGTGCAGAACCGTGGCGATGAATTGCACTTTCTGCTGCATGCCTTTGGAGAGGCCTTCCACCGGCTGCATGGCGCGATCGGCGAGGCCCATACGCTCCAACCACGCGCCGCCGCGGTTGCGCGCTTCATGGCGCGGCAGACCGCGAATCTCGCCGAAGAACGCGAGCTGGTCCAGGAGCCGCATCTTCTTGTAGAGGCCGCGCTCTTCGGGGAGATAGCCGATACGGTCGAGGTTGACCGCGGTGAGATCGTCACCGAGCAGGCGAATCGTCCCCTCATCGGGCAGCAGAATTCGCATCATCATGCGGATGGTCGACGTCTTCCCGGCCCCGTTGGGTCCGAGGAAACCATAGATGGTCCCCGCCGGAACCGTCAGCGAGACGTGGTCGACGGCGGTGTAGTCGCCGTAGCGTTTGACGATGTCGTGGATTTCAACGGCCGGTTGCATGCGAGCGAGTCTCCCGTGCGAGCCCTGTACGTAGCATGAGCTCGCGCATCTCGATCAGCGCCCGGTAACGATGACTGGTCCGGTTCTTTTCGGCAAGGGTCATTTCCGCCAGTGTCCGGTTCGATGACGTATCCACGAACACGGGGTCGTATCCGAATCCGTTCGTGCCGCGCGCAGTCGTCGCGATTTCGCCCACGATCGCGCCATCAGTCATCAGAAATTCATGCGCTTCCCGCATCCTGCTGGCATCCTCCGGCGCCAGTATCAGCGCCATCACGGTTCGGAAGCGCGCCGTGCGTTTCCCGGCGGGAATGTCACTCATCGCGGCAATCAGTTTCGCGCAGTTCGACTTGTATGTTGCGCCCTCACCCGAATAACGCGCCGAGTACACGCCGGGAGCGCCGTCGAGCGCATCTACTTCGAGACCGGTGTCATCGGCCAGCGCCGAACAGCCTGTGTGCGCGGAGGCCTCGCGCGCCTTCTTGAGCGCGTTGGCCTCCAGCGTATCGCCGTCTTCGGTGGTGGCCGGAAACTCGGGATAGGAATCCAGCGTCACCACCTCGACATCGAGGCCGGAGAGCATGTCGATGATCTCGCGCGCCTTGTCGCGATTGTGGGTGGCGAGGACGAGCTTCACTTGAGGCCGAGCGCCTGACGCTGCGCAGCGAACAGATGATCGCATCCGACACGCGCGAGGGCGAGCATGGCGTCGAGTTGCTCTCTTGTGTAGGGCACGCGCTCGGCGGTGCCCTGCACTTCGATGAACGCCCCGCTCTCCGCCATCACGACGTTCAAGTCAACGTCGGCCGCGGAGTCCTCGGCATAGGCCAGATCTAGATAAGGTTTTCCGCCGACCATGCCCGCGCTGACGGCGGCGATCAGGAAGTTCATGGGATGCTCGCGCAGCTCGAGGGTGCAGATGGCGTCGTACACCGCAACGCACGCGCCCGTGATGGCGGCCGTGCGCGTGCCCCCGTCGGCTTCGATCACGTCGCAATCGATCATGATGGTGTTTTCGCCCAGCATCGGCATCGCCACCGCAGCGCGAATGCTGCGCCCGATCAGACGCTGAATCTCATGCGTGCGCCCGGTGCGGCCGCGGTCGGCCTCGCGCTGGATGCGCTGTTTGGAACTGCGCGGCAACATGCCGTACTCCGCAGTGATCCAACCCTTGCCCGTGCCCATCATCCAGCGCGGCACCCCCGGCTCCAGAGTGGCGCTGCAGATGACCTTGGTTTCACCGAGCTCAATAAGCGCGGATCCTTCCGCGTGCCGCAGATAATTGCGTTCGATGCGAACAGCTCGAAGCTGATCGGTGGTTCGACCGTCCTTGCGCATTCAATTCCTTCCGTTCAGCGCACAGACACGAGCTCGATCTCGGGAGCGCGGCGTCCCAAAAAACGCGACGCAATCTCCGCGAAGGTCGGGCTGGTGTCACTGAGAATAATGTCGAAGTGGCCTCCCGGCCCCTTCGATGCCAGCTTCTGCTGCTCCAAAACTACCGCCACTTCACGCGAGATCTCCACGGCGGAATCCACCAGCGTGACACCGGCACCGAGCAGCGCGCCGATGGCGGCCTTCAACAAAGGATAGTGCGTGCAGCCGAGAACAAGAGTGTCGATGTCGAGTCCGGCCAGCGGCTTCAAGTACTCTTCCACCACCAGGCGCGTGACCTGTGTGTCGGTCCAACCCTCTTCCACGAGCGGTACAAAGAGCGGGCACGCTTTCGACACCACGCGCGCGTCGGGTCTCACCGCCAGAATTCCATTCTGGTACGCCATCGAGCGGATGGTGCCCGAGGTTCCGATGACGCCGATGCGGCCGCTGCGCGTCGCGGCGAGCGCGGCGCGCACGCCGGGCTGAATCACGCCAATGATGGGCAGCTTGAACTCGCTCTGAAGCTGCGGGAGAGCGTCGGCGGTTGCGGTGTTGCAGGCCACCACCACCATCTTCACGCCGCGTTCCATCAGAAGCTTCACGTTCTCGGTCGAAAAACGGCGGATCGTGTCCGCGCTCTTGTTGCCATACGGAACACGGGCGGTATCGCCGAAATAGACAAAGGACTCGTTGGGCAGCCGGGCCAGGAGCTCTTTCAAGACAGTCAGCCCGCCGATACCCGAATCAAACACGCCAATGGGTTGCTGTGACATTTGCTAGCGCCATTCCTTCACGATGAACGGTTCATCCGCGCGCACGTGCCCCGCAATGGACTCCACCTGCGCGCCGTCGACGAGCAGCTGCACGCGCTGTAACTCGGGGAAGTTTTCGCCCACCGTGCGCACGATGGACGAGATGGTGCAGTACTCCGCGGCACTGCCGCCGGGGTGCGCGGCCACCAGGTCGCTGCTGAAGTCCAAGTATACGGTGGCGCTGTCTGCTTCCACCATTACTGAGAGTAATTTGGTCCCGGCCGGAATGGTGCTTATCCCCTCGGTCGCCGACGGGCCTGCGATCAGCGCTTCGATCACCTGTCGTACCTGCTCGTCGAGCCGGTGCCCCACCGCGAGTTCGCGCGTCTCGCCGTGGATGTCGGGCTCGTCGTTGTCAGCAAAAAAGAGCGTCACGTTGCGCGTGCCTTCCGGAACACTCTCAACCCGCCTGGGCGCCGGCGCTTCGGGCTCGTGCCGGGGGCGCGTCACCAGCCAAAGTAATCCGGCCAGCAGCGCCACCGTGACGACGCCGATGACCGCGATACGCGCGCCGGTCAGCCCGCCGCCCTCGCGCGGAATGTCATCGAAACTGTCGCGCCCGCGTTCGTCCATCAGCGGTACTGCTCCTGCAAACGTCGAATGGATGCCACGATTCCGTCGGCCACACCCCGCTGGAAGTCGGGATCGACGAGCTTCACGGCCTCCGCCGGGTTGGAAAGAAATGCGGTTTCGACCAGCACTGCCGGCATCTTCGCCCCCTGCAGCACGACAAAATTGGCCTGCTTGACGCCGCGGCTTTTCAGGCCGAGACGTTGCGTCATTTCGCGCTGAATGGTTTCCGCGAGCGAGCTGCTCTCGGAGATATAGGCGTTCTGTACCAGATCCCACAGAATGAATTGCACTTCTTCATCCGGCGCATCCGTCCTGGCATTGCCGGATGCGTTCTCGAAGCGGGCCAGCGCGCGCTCGGATTCGCTGCGCGCGGGCGAGAGGAAATACGACTCAAATCCGTTGGTCTGGTCGTTGAACCAGCTGTTGCAGTGGATCGAAATGAAAATATCCGCCCTGGCCTTGTTGGCGATCTCCGTGCGCTCACGCAACCCCACGAGCCGGTCGTCGTCGCGCGTCATGACGACCTCGAGGCCGAGCTCGTCGTGAATGCGTTCGGCGGTAATCCGGGCGATGGCCAGCGTGATGTCCTTCTCAGCCGCGCCATTGTTTTCGTTACCGTGGTCGCGTCCGCCGTGGCCGGCGTCGATGCACACCTTGCTGATGACAAACGAGCGCCGTACGGTAGCGCCTTCATCGAGCACCACCATGGCGCTGTCGGACGGAGCACCCGCACCCTTCTCGAGCGTCACCACGATCTGCGGTGGATTGTCGACGCGGTCCACGCGCAGCTGCTTCACATCGCGTGAGACGTCAAACGTTATGTACGCATCACGCTCGGTCTGTTCGGTGCGCACGCCGCGCACCAACCCGTGCGGTTCGCGCACAGTCAGCGCGCGCACGTCGGCCCGGGCGCCGTAGAGCTTCAGGCGCACAAGGCCGCTGGTGCTGTTATCGACGTGATACACGATGGGTTCGGTCAATGTGAGCGTGGCGGTGGTGCGCGCGGTCGCGGCGTCCAACTTGATACCGGTCACGTTGAACCC
>CAZULB010000133.1:0-7668 GCA_964621155.1 uncultured bacterium
ACCGATGCGCGCCACAGGTCGGGCCGCATGTTGACGACGGCGCCCATGAGCATGCCACCCGCGCTGCCGCCATAGCAGATGATGCGTCCCGTGTCGCTGTAGCGGTGCTTGATCAGGTGTTCGGCGCACGCGATGAAATCGGTGAATGAGTTGCGCTTGTAGAGGAGCTTTCCCTTTTCGTACCAGGCACGACCCAGGGTGCCGCCGCCACGTCCGTGCGCCACGGCGAAAATCACGCCGCGATCGAGCAGGCTCAAACGGTTGGGCACGAAGTGGGGTTCGATGCACACACCGTACGCGCTGTAGCCATACAGGAGAAGCGGCGCCGTGCCGTCGCGCGGCACGTTCTTGCGGTAGACCAGTGAAATCGGGACTCGCGTCCCGTCGTTTGCCGTCGCATACAGTCGCTCGCTCTGATAGTTCGCGGGATCGAAATCGCCCAGCACGGCGTCACGCTTCCTGAATTTGCGCTCGCGTGTGTCCATATGGTAGTCGTAGATGGTGCGCGGTGTGGTGAGCGACGAATAGCTCAAGCGCACCTTGCCGGTGTGAAACTCCGGATTGCGATCCAGCGCCACGGTGTGAACCGGCTCTTCGAAGGAAACGTGGTGAGAGTCGCGCGAGCGCAGATCCAGAATATGAATACGCTTCTGTCCTTCTTCGCGCTCGGTGATAACCAGGTGATGCTCAAATCCGTCGATCTGCTCCAGCTTTACTGCGGGACGGTGAGCGATGAGCTCTTTCCAGTTTTCGCGTCGCGGGTCGTCAATCGGCGCTTCGAACACGCGGAAGTTGAGGGCATCTTCATTGGTGAGAATGAAAAATGACTCCCCCGAGTGGGTAAGGTGGTACTCGATGTCCGCCCTGCGCCCGTCGACGACGCGGAGCGGCGCATTCACATCACCGGCGCGTCGAAAACGCACTTCGGTAGTGGTGTGGCTCTCCATGGTGACGAAGAAGAATTCACGGCTTCGCCCCACCTCGATACCCACGTAGTAGGCCGGATCCGGCTCGCTGTAGACCTCTTCGTCGCGGCTCACGCCTTCGCCCAGCACATGACGGCGCACGCGCCACGGGCGCATCTGCTCGTCCAACTCCAGGTAGTAGAAGGAGCGGCTGTCGTTCTCCCACTCGACGTCGCCGGCCACATCGGAGATGGGGCCATCGATGATCTGTTTTGTCGCGATGTCCATCACGAAGAGCTGGTACATCTCCGCTCCGCTCGTATCCACCGAGTAGGCCAGCAGCCGGTGATCGCGACTCACTTCGCGCACGCCCACATTGAAATAGGAATGCCCGCGCGCAAGCTCGTTCTCATCGAGAATGATTTCCTCGGGTGCATGGTCGCCGTGGCGCCGGCAGAAGATTTCGTACTGCCGGCCTTTCTCGGTGCGGACGTAATAGCGGTATGCATCGCGCTCCACCGGGACCGACGAGTCCGTTTCCTGGATTCGCGCCACCATCTCCTGATAGATCGTGTCACGCTCTCCCGTGGTGTGTGCAAGCGCTTCGGCCGCATACGCATTTTCCGTTTCGAGATAGGCCACAACGCTGGCGTCTTCACGATTACGCAGCCAGAAGTACTCATCCACCCGGGTATGATCGTGCACCGTGACGGTGTGTGGAATCTTGGGGGCGACGGGAGCTTTCATGCGCGACGGGGTTCGATAGTGCGTGTCTCGTTGTCACGCGCCCACAGGTGTGCGTAGGAAAGCGCGCTGCCGGTATTGAACAGCACCACGCGTTCGTCGTCTTTTATCCAACCGCGCTCGCGAAGTCTTGCGAAGGCAGCCACGGTCGCACCGCCCTCGGGGGCGGCGAGAATTCCCTCCGCGCGGGCCATGGTGTCGGCGCCGGCCATGAGCTCTTCATCGCTCACGGCGATCGCGACGCCTCCGGACTTGCGGATGGCGTCGAGCATCAGAATATCTCCAACGGCGGCCGGCACGCGCAGCCCATCGGCCACCGTCCTCGCGCCTTCCCACATGGTCGCCGTTTTTTCACCGCCCTCGAATGCACGCACAATGGGGGCGCAGCCCGTGGATTGCACGCTCACCATGCGCGGCCGCTTCATATCGATCCAGCCCATGGTCTGCATCTCGTCGAACGCCTTCCACATGCCCACCAGCCCCGTGCCACCGCCGGTCGGATAGACGATCACATCCGGTAGCGACCACTTCATCTGCTCGGCCAGCTCGTAGCCCAGCGTTTTCTTTCCTTCCAGACGGTACGGCTCCTTGAGCGTGGACACATCAAAACGGGCGAAGCGCTGGGCATCCTCCATGGACGCGCGCCCGCAATCGGTGATGAGTCCGTCGATCAGGTGCACGGTGGCGCCGAGTGTGCGGCACTGCGCGACGAAATTGGCGGGGACGTCGCCCGGCATGTACACGTGCGCTTCCAGCCCGGCCCGCGCCGCGTAGGCGGCCAGGGCGCAGGCGGCGTTGCCGGCCGAGGGCACCGTGACGGCGCGAACACCAAGCTCGGCGGCGCGCGATATTGCCACCGCCATACCGCGCGCTTTGAACGACGCGGTGGGGTTCATGCTTTCATCCTTTATAAGGAGCGTGCCGCGCCAGTCGAGCTTGCGACGCAGGCGTTCGGCGCTGACGAGCGGTGTCCCGCCTTCGCCGAGCGTGAAACGAAAGCGCGCGTCGCTTACCGGCTGGAGCTCAGCAAATCGCCACACATTGCGGGGCCGCCGCGCGAGCTCTCCGGATTGGAGCGAAATGAAGTCCGCCGCCGCTTCCAGGTCATAGCGCGCGAGTAGCGGTCGCTTGCAGTCAGGGCAAAGATGATGCAACCCGGCCGGGTCGAAGCGACGGGAACACAGGCTGCACTCGAGTGATCGGAAGAAGCTCATTGAAGTCGACGGCGCCCTTACCGGCTGCGACAATTCCCCACTGCGAGCAAATCGCTAGTGCCACACCGCCAGGATGACACCCATCACCACAGCCCAGATCAGGCGGTAGCCTGCATCGATCATGACCAGACGCATATCGGTGCCATTGAACAGCGCTTCCGTCACGCGCACGGTCAGAATGAAGCCGAGCCACAACAGAAAACTGATACGCGCACCCGCGATGACACCGGACGCATGTGCCTGGTGAATGACGAGCGCCAGAACCATGGCCGCAATCAGACTCAGGACGAATGTGAGCGCGTATACCGCCGGGACATTGATGTTCGACGATTTCGCTTCGTGCGAGCCCGTGGCCAGCGACCATTGCTTGCCGAAGAGTGGCCCGTACCAGACGGCACCGACGGCGAAGCCGGAAAGGGCGGCCACCAGCACTGCAACGTAGTTGATTCCCATCGGACCTCCCTCCGAGCGGCCGTGCCCGCCACGATCGATGGAAAACGAATGTTCAGCCGAGGGTAAAGCGGGGGTGGAAATGTCTGCAAGCAGGAACGCCGGCCGTCTTGCATGGAACGGCCGGCGCCGGGAATCCCGTATTCGTGATTCGTGAGACGAGGGGCGGGGGGCCGGAACTCGATGGACCACGTGCGACAGCCAGCCACATCATTTATTCCTCGAGCCCCGGTCCCGCCACCCGTCACATCTGCCTGAACTACCGGGGACCGCCGGGAAAGTTGGTGGGAATCTTTCTACCGGTCGCGGCGCTGTCACGATGTGTCGTGTTGGCCCCGCGACCGCTCAGTCGGCTTCCTGGCTCCGCGCGCAGTAATGTCGTAGCGTGCTCGCCAGGCGATCCTCCTTCGCTCCTTCGCGAGGGGCCTGCCACGACACATCGGCCGCGCGCCGCGGAGCCTTGACCAGCCCCGGGAGTCTGGCGCAAATCGTTCTCATGACGTAGGATTGCCGAGCCCGCAATTGAAGGAGTCATTGCATGTTTCGTTCTGTCGTCACGTGGTCCATCGGGGTTCTGTGCTGGGGCGGAGTAGGGACAGGTTGGGGGGCGGAGCCCGCCAAAGCGCCGGTAGCCGAGTCCACATACCTCACCAACGTCCGTCAGCTCACGTTTGAAGGCAAACGCAGCGGTGAGTCGTACTGGTCGCCGGATGGGAAGCAGCTGATCTTCCAGGCCGAGCGCGAAGCCGACAATCCGTTCTATCAGATCTACATTCTTTCTCTCGAAACGGGCGACGTCAGCCGGGTCTCGCCGGGTTCGGGTAAGACAACGTGCTCGTTTTTCCATCCGGCGGGCAATCGCGTGGTGTTTGCATCAACGCACCTGGATCCCAATGCGGTTCCCAAACAGAAACAGGAATTCGAGCTGCGCGCGACCGGCAAGCAGCGCCGCTACGCGTGGGACTACGACGAGACCTACGACATTTTCTCCGCCAAACCCGACGGTAGCGACATGGTGCGTCTCAGTGACGCCGTCGGGTACGACGCAGAATGCTCGTACTCGCCCGATGGCCAGTGGATCGTTTTTGCATCCAATCGCGCCGCATACCCGGTCGAGAAACTGTCAAAGAAGGATCAGGACAAGGCCACGATCGACCTCTCCTACTTCTGCGACATCTATGTCATGAAGGCCGATGGCACGGGTGCAAGACGCCTGACCACCGCGCCGGGTTACGACGGCGGGCCGTTCTTCACGCCGGACGGCAAGCGTATCGTGTGGCGCGAGTTCAGCGAAGACGGCACGGTGGCGGATGTGTACACCATGCTGCCCGACGGCAGCGACGTGAAACGCATCACCGACTTCGGCGCCATGTCGTGGGCTCCGTACTTCCATCCCAGTGGTGACTACCTCATCTTCACTTCCAACATTCTCGGTTTCGACAACTTCGAGCTCTACATCGTTGATGGTGATGGCAAGAAAGAACCGGTGCGCATTACGAGCACGGATGGTTTCGATGGACTTCCCGTGTTCTCGCCCGACGGCAAGAAACTGGCATGGACATCGAATCGTACCGCAGACAAACAATCACAGATTTTTGTCGCTGACTGGAACGATGCTGTGGCGCGCGAAGCGCTGCAGAAGCAGTACTCGCGCAACGTGCACACCAACATCGACAGCGGACGAACCATCTACCGCGCCCCGCTCAAGCGCAACAAGAAGACCGCGCACGTCGCCTTCTCACCCGAAATCCGCGCCGAGGATATGAAGAACGACGTGAGCTACCTTGCGTCCGATGAACTCGAGGGCCGTTTTACGGGCTCAAAGGGCGAAGCGCTCGCCCAGAGCTATATCGAAAAACGGTTCAAAGAAGCGGGCCTGCGCGCACTGGGTGAAAAAGGATTCGTGCAGCCATTCCCGTTCACATCGGGCGTGAAGATTGTGAAGGACAGCAACAGCATGACCATCGCGGCCAGCGATGGCGGTCACATTCTCAATGTCGACAAGGATTTCCGGCCGCTGTCATTCAGCGAAAACACGCGCGTGGAAGGACCGGTTGCTTTCGCCGGCTACGGCCTGAAGACACCGGACGCGGGCGAAGGCGCGTACGACTCGTACGGCAGCTTCGACGTCAAAGGCAAGATCGTGCTCGTGCTCGCGTACGTGCCCGAGGGTGCCGCCATGGATCGCCGCATGCACCTAAACATGTACAGCGGCATTCGCTACAAGGCCACCATCGCGCGCGAGCACGGCGCCAAAGCGCTCATGGTGGTCACCGGGCCGACGTCACCCAATGCGGGCAAACTCATGCCGCTTGGTTTTGACCAGTCGTTGTCGGGCTCCGGCATTCCCGTCGTGTCCGTCACCGGGGAGGTCGCCGACATGCTCTTCCAGGGACAGAGCAAGACGCTCAAGCAAGTACAGGAGCAGCTCGATATCGAGAATCCGCACGCCGAAGGCGCCTTCGACCTCACGGGTGTGCACGCCAGCATCGCAACCCAGATCGCGCGCGAGCAGGGCACGGGCGAGAATGTGCTCGCCTACCTCCCCGCCGGCAACGATTCCCCCACCACACCCGTGATCGTGGTGGGCGCCCACTATGATCACCTCGGCCGCGGCGATTCCAATTCGCTCGCGCGCAAGGGCGAAGAGCGGCAGATTCACAACGGTGCCGACGACAATGCGTCGGGTACCGCTACGGTGCTCGAGCTGGCGCAGTATCTGTCGCAGCAACGCGACGAGCATCCCGAACAATTCCCCTACGGCATCGTGTTCGCCGCCTGGTCGGGCGAAGAGATCGGCATCATCGGCTCGAGCTGGTTCGTCGATCATCCCACGCTGCCCAAGGACCGCATGATTGCGTACGTCAACTTCGACATGGTCGGGCGGCTCAAGGACAACACGCTCGTGATACAGGGCATCGGATCCTCCGACGTGTGGAAGGGACTGATCGAAAAAGGCAACGTGGCGGCGGGCTTCAACATCAAGACCGATGACGACCCCTACTTGCCCACGGACGTGACCGCTTTCTATCCCAAGGGCGTGCCGGTGATTGCCTTTTTCACAGGCAGCCACGAGGACTATCACCGCCCCACTGACGACGCCAACCTGCTCGATTACGACGGCATGGAGCGCATCGCGAAGTTTGCCGCGGGCATGATCATGAATCTCGAAAAGCGCGCCGAAAAACCCGCGTACCTGCAGGTGGCGCAGTCCAAGGATGCCGCGGGCTCGCGCGCCAACATGCGCATCTTTCTCGGCACCATTCCCGACTATGCGACGGGAGAGATCGAAGGCCTCAAGCTCTCCGGCGTGCGCGCGGGCGGCCCGGCCGACAAGGCCGGCCTCAAGGGTGGCGACGTCATCGTCGCCCTGGCCGGGAAGGACATCAAGAACATCTACGACTACACGTATGCAATGGACGCGCTGAAAGTCGGCGAGTCCGTCCCCGTCGTTGTCATTCGTGACGGACAGCGCGTTACACTGACGATCACACCGGAAGCCCGTCAATAGGAGGGGAACCATGAATCACCGCCCGACTCGGTATCTGCAACTCGTCGTCGCGCTCGCCATCACATGTGTGCTGGCATGGTCGTGCACCAGTGTTCCCATCACCGGGCGCAAACAACTCAGCCTGGTGCCGGAAGACCAGATCATCGGAATGGCGGCGACGCAGTACGACACCGTGCTCATGACGAACAAGCTGTCCACCAACAAGCAGGACACCGAAATGATCAAGCGCTGCGGTGCGCGCATCCAGAAGGCGGTTGAGTCCTATTTCGCATCGAAGGGACAATCGCAGCAGCTCGCAGGCTACCACTGGGAGTTCAACCTGATCGAGAGCAAGGAAGTCAACGCGTGGTGCATGCCCGGCGGCAAGGTCGCGTTCTATACCGGCATTCTACCGGTATGCAAGGACGAAACCGGTGTCGCAGTGGTGATGGGTCACGAAGTAGCGCACGCGGTGGCAAGGCACGGTAACGAGCGCATGAGCCAGGCCATGCTCGCGCAGTACGGCAGCGTCGCGCTGGACGCCGCGTTGGCAAGGAACTCGGCGCAAACCAAGCAGATGGCCTCGATGGCATTCGGCATCGGCGCGCAGTACGGAGCGCTGCTTCCTTTCGGCCGCAAGCAGGAGAGCGAAGCCGATCACCTCGGACTCATCTTCATGGCCATGGCGGGGTATGATCCGCACGCGGCGGTTCCGTTCTGGGAGAGAATGGCGGCGGGCGGCGGCGGCAAGCCACCGGAGATATTGAGCACGCACCCTTCCGACGAGACGCGCATTGCGGACCTCAAGAAGCTGATGCCGGAGGCGCTCACGTACTACAAACCGGTGAAATAGGTCTCAGCATGA
>CAZULB010000134.1:0-7592 GCA_964621155.1 uncultured bacterium
GCGACTCCTCGCTGGTGCTCGAGGCACTGGCGCGCGTCGGTCAATTCGAAGAAATGCGCGGATTCGTCCAGTTCCTGCTCAGCGTGTTCGAGAGCAAGCAGACCAAGGTACAGATTGCCTATCGTATCGACGGCAGCCCCGACCTCGACGAAGAAATCCTTCCGCACCTGGCGGGTTACCGCGACTCGCGTCCGGTCCGCATCGGGAATGCCGCCAGTCGCACGCGGCAGAACGATATTTTCGGAGAAGTAATCAACACCATCTATCTGTACTGCTGTCGTTACCAGATCGAACCGATGTCGGAAGAAATGTGGTCGCTCGTCAAGTTCATGGTGCGGACGTCGGCGCGTGAGTGGGCCAATCGCGATGCCGGCATTTGGGAGTACCGTCATCGCCAGCGCCACTTCACGCACTCCAAGATCCTCTCCTGGGTGGCAGTCAACCGCGGCGCCGAGATGGCAGCCCACGTCGGGCGCCATGAATTGGCTGGCGAATGGCAGAGTGTGGCGCAGACAATTCACGCCGACATCATGCGCCGCGGCTGGAGCGAGAAAGCGGGTGCCTTCACGCAGGCCTACCGGTCGCAGTCCCTGGACATCAGCATCCTGCAGGCGTCGCGCTTCGGTTTCATCGAAGCGAGCCATCCGCGCTGGATAAGCACCGTGCATGCCTGCCAGAAGGCACTGGGTCGAAATGGGTATGCCATGCGCTATACGAGCCCCGACGATTTCGGCACTCCGCGCAGCGCGTTCATCGTGGCGTCGTTGTGGATGGTGAAAGCGCTTGACCAGATCGGCGAGCGTGAGGTTGCGCGCGCGTCTTTCGAACAAATTCTGGGTTGCGCCAATCATCTCGGGCTGCTCTCCGAGGACGTCGATACGCGGACCAATGAGCTTCTCGGCAACTTTCCGCAGGCGTATTCACACATGGCCATCATCAACACCGCACACCAATTGAGCAGGAGCTGACCGGATGCGAAGAAGTTCCACCAAGCGAAAGGATGTACGCCCATGAAGCGACTGCTCATCGTTTCAAACCGACTTCCGGTGACGGTCTCGATGAACGGGGACATGGTGTCGTACCACCCGAGCTCGGGTGGCCTCGCCAGCGGGATCGGATCATACCTGGAAGCCGCCGGCCAGCGCGGGCAGGAAGCGATATGGATCGGATGGCCGGGCGCCGAGGTACCCGCAGGACGCGCCGGCGAAGTGCGCGAGACACTCCTGCGCGAACACAGGGCACTGCCCGTTTTCGTGGATGCGGAAACCATGGTCAGTTTTTATGAGGGCTTCTGCAACGACACGCTGTGGCCACTGTTTCACTATTTCCCGTCCATCACCGCGTTCAAAGACCGCTTTTGGGACGACTATCTGCGTGTGAACCGCATCTTCTGCGATACCGTAGCGCAGATCGCGCGTCCCGGCGACGTGATCTGGGTGCACGACTATCACCTGTTGCTGCTGCCGCGGATGTTGAAGGAGCGTCTGCCCGATCACGCGGTGGGATTCTTTCTCCACATACCGTTTCCGTCGTTCGAGCTTTTTCGCATGCTGCCGGCGCGCTGGCGCAACGTCATTCTGGAGGGAATTCTCGGCGCGGACCTGGTTGGATTTCACGTCAACGAGTACGCCAATTACTTCCTGCGCTGTGTGCTTCGGCTTCTGGGTCACGACCACACCATGGGGCGCGTCCTTGCGCGCGATCATCTGGCCGAGGTGGATGCTTTTCCCATGGGCATCGATTATGAGAGGTTTCGTGCCACCGCGCTGGCGCCGGAGAACATGCGCCGTCGCGATGCCTTACGTGCGACGGTGGGCGAGCGCAAGATGATCGTGTCGGTGGATCGCCTGGACTACACAAAGGGAATCGTGAATCGGTTGCGCGGGTACGAGCACTTCTTGCGGCGCTATCCACAATGGCGAAAGCGTGTCGTGCTGGCGCTTGTCATTGTGCCGTCGCGGGAAAACGTCGACCAGTATCAGCGCATGAAGCGCCAGATCGACGAAGCCATCGGCCGCATCAACGGCAAGTATGGCTCGCTCGACTGGACGCCCATCTCGTACCAGTACACCAGTCTCGAGTTCAACGACCTGGTTGCATTCTATGCAGCGGGCGACGTCGCTCTGGTGACGCCCCTTCGTGATGGCATGAACCTGGTGGCCAAGGAGTACGTGGCCTCGTGCGTGGACGGCCGTGGCGTTCTGATTCTTTCCGAAATGGCAGGTGCGTCGCGCGAAATGGGAGAAGCGATCATCATCAATCCTACCACGCGCGAAGAGATCGCACAGGCGCTGGAGCTGGCGCTCGAGATGCCGCCCGACGAGCAGGCGCGCCGGCTTCGCGTCATGCAGGACCGCCTCCACAAGTATGATGTGCGCCGCTGGGCGGGCGAATTTCTCGATCGGTTGGAAAACGTTCGCGAGCAACAAGAACAGTTCACGAGCGGTCTCATGACGGATGCGGACCGGCGTGCATTGATTGCACGCTATCGCTCGGCGCGCCGCCGCCTTCTCCTGATCGACTACGACGGAACTCTGGTGTCCTTTGCCCGGCGTCCGGACGCGGCCAGGCCCTCACCCGGACTGCTCGAGGTGCTCGCGCGTATCGCCCATAATCAAGACACCGAACTGGTATTGGTGACCGGACGACCGCGCGCCACGATGGTGGAGTGGTTCGCTGACCCTGCCATTCAAATCGTGGCGGAGCATGGGGCGTGGGTCAGGCGCTCGCCCGGTAATGAGTGGAAGCTCACACACCAGTTGCGCACCGATTGGAAGCAGAAGGTGCTGCCGATCCTGCGCGAAGCTGCGGATCGCCTGCCGGGCGCTTTCGTCGAGGAAAAGGACTATTCCGTGGTGTGGCACTGGCGGCCGGCGGAGCCAGAGCTTGGCATGGTCCGCGCGCAGGAATTGGCGGACATGCTCATGCAGCTGACGGCCAACATGGATGTCGTCGTGATGCCGGGGAATCGGAACGTGGAGGTGCGTGACGTGCACATTTCCAAGGCGCAGGCGGCACTTGAATTTGTCCGGGATCAGGATTTCGTTCTGGCCGTTGGCGACGATACCACCGACGAAGACATGTTTCGCGCGTTGCCCCCGAATGCGGACTCGATCCGGGTCGGCCTGGTCGCAACGCACGCCCGCTTCAACGTTCCTGGATACGAAGATGTGGTGGCGCTACTGACTAAGATCGCCGCAGAGTTGCACACCGGCTCTCCCGCCCAGGCGGGCTCGACGAAAAAGCTCTTTCTTACTTGAATTCCCAGGTCACACCGAAACGGACGGGAATGATGACCGTGTTGGCCTGGTCCTGGGTTTTGCGCGTCTGGCCCTCAATGTAGCGCCCGTCCAGGAACAACTCGCGTTTCGTGCCGATTCGCATCGTGACACCCGCGCCGCCGCCGAAGCCAAGCACGCCTTCGGTGTAATCGAGATCCACGATCCACTGGCGGAAATATCCGCCGCAAACGACGATATATGGCCGGGCCTTCGACTTGCTGGGACCGTACTGGAGCTCGCCGAAGACGCTGAAGATGTTCAGGTCGTTGGGCGTGGTGCCGTTAGCCAGGAAGAAGTTGTAGTTCAGGTTCACGCCGGCCGCGAACCCATGCTGTCGCGCGCCGAACGACAGCATCATGCCGAGCGACGGGCTGAAGTCGTTGCTGAAATCGTCCGGCTTGTAGTTGGACGCCGAACCGATGCCGAGCGAGAGTACGTAGATGCGCGGTGGCGCGGACATCAAGCGCTCGCGTCGCGCCCTTGCTCCCGCCGACAGCGTGTCGGGCGCGGTCGCCGCCGGCGCGGCCCTGGCCGGTACGGCGGGACTGCCCGTCTTCAAGGTGTCGCCCGACGCATCCGACACCGGGGGCGGAGGTGTCTGCGAAGGCGGTTCGGTCTGTGCCGATGCGTGATGTGCCGAAAGAATTACTGTCGAGAGACAGACAGCGGCCAGGAACGCCACGGTGCGCTTCATTAATTCGCTCCCAGGATATTGCACGGTGTTCGTCGTGAGAAGAGTCGGAGCCGCTGCGTGTTTTCCACGGCTGGCGCCACGATTTTGACGGCGATCAGGGGGCGCCGTCAAAATATCGCCCTAGTTTAGTCTGCGTCCGGTCAAAGTCAAGGCCCATTCAGGCCGCGACCTCGTTGCACAGACTGTGGTAGCGTCGCGACTGACCGGAAATGACCCAGCCGCAGCCATACAATGCCACCATTGTGGCGAGACGCGATCTCCACGAGGGGCTCTGCCTCCTCCATATCGCTCCCGACCAGAAGCCGTTTCCGTCTTTCCAGCCGGGGCAGTTCGTCTCGGTGGGGCACAACATGGAAGAGAACGGCGAGCTGTCGCTCGTGAAGCGTTCGTACTCGATCGGATCGCCCGCGACGGAGCAAGCGTACGTCGAGTTGTTCATCGTGCATGTTGACGACGGTGAATTCACTTCGTGGCTCTTTGCGCAGCAAGCGGGCGCGCGCATCTGGCTCTCGCCGAAGGCGAGCGGCGGTTTCACGCTGAATGGATTCACGCACGGGCGCGACCTGGTTCTGGTGTCGACAGGCACGGCCATCGCGCCGTGTGTGTCGATGTACCGCACGTTTCGCGACAGTCCGCCGTGGCGGCGTGTCATCATCTTGAACGGCGTGAGACATGCGCGCGATCTGGGTTATCGCGAGGAATTGGAAGCGGCGGCGCGTAACGATTCGCGGCTTCTTTATCTCCCTACGGTGACGCGCGAAACCGAGAAGACATGGCGGGGAGTCCGGGGAAGGGTGAACGAGCTTCTCGAGCCGGCGCGTTTTCAGTCGCTCACCGGCTCCGCGCTTGCTCCCGATGAATGTCACGTTTATCTGGCCGGAAATCCCGATATGATCGAGCTCATGGAAGCCGACCTCAGTTCCCGCGGCTTCCACAAACATACGCCGCGGCATCCCGGCAATCTGCACCTCGAGAAGTACTGGACGGATTGAAAGCACGCGACTGTTTGCGGTATAATTAACGCCACGATCCAGCCTGTACAGCCGACCGGCGACGCGGGCGTTAAGGGCCGCCTGCGCCGCCGTGAAGTACTCCCCCAGTCGAGGTGCTTCATGTCGAGGCGCATCTTCCTGATCGTCTCATTACTCTCACTCGTTCTTTTCCAGTCGTCGCAGCCTGTCAGTAGCGGCATCATCGATCCGTGCAAATGGAGCGCGGCCTTCAGCGCGGGGGTGGTGCTTGTTTGTCCCCGGGGGGACGGCGACCCGCTCACGAACCCGGTGGGTGGCGGAAACAGTCAGACCACCATCACTGTGCGGGACAACGCGAACGTCCCTATTCCAGGTATTCCAGCCGTCGATATGTGGCTCGTGGGTTGCAACGACGGTCTTCTGCTTTGCGGCAACAGTCAGGGTAGCAACGCGGATGGGCCGACCAATCAGCTCGGAATGACAACATTCAGCAATGAACCGGTGTCGGGTGGTTGTGATACGGGCCTGTACGTGGTTGTGGAAGGCGTCATACTTCAAAACTCCCTCAACTGTACTCCGCTGTGCGTGCCCATCGCGGCCCGGAGTCCGGACTACAAGTCTGCAGGTGCTCCCGGTCCCGCGCCGTGCGGCGGCGACACGCGTTGCCCGGATTCAAGAGTCACCAACGCGGACTTTTCGTGGTTCGTGACGCACTACCCGACGGGTGCCAACCCGGGCGCGACGTATCTGGCGTGCGCCGATTACGCCACGCCGCTCGGTGCACCGATCGGGCTGGCGGACTTTTCGAAGTTCACGGTTCACTTCGCGGGTGCCGGCCACAAGTGCCCGATCTAGTCGTTTCCGTGGCTCTGCGGCGGTAGCGGGTCAGTTTCCGACTGGCCCGCCGCCGCCGCGGCGGCCGGATTGACGTAACTTCCACAGTAACGTATCGTTGGGTTACTTCCCGCGGTGCCTGATCGGGGGTGCGCCGCGCTGGTTCATGCCCGTTTCGACCATCGGGCCCATCCCCGCAAGTCGTCCCAGGTCAAGGATTCATGAGCACTATCAAAGATCAAGACATGGCCAAATCGCGCGCAAAGTCCGAGTCGAACGAAGAGTCCACCCCGCGCGAGGACTCGCCTACCCACGTCGTTCCGCCCGCCGATCCTGCGGCGCCTTCGGTGACGCCGGAGCGCACCGGTCACGCACCGACCGAGAGCGAACTGGCGGAAGACCGACAGGAAACGCGCGAGTGGCTGGAGTCGCTCGACTATGTCTACCAGAGCGACGGCCCGGCGCGCGTGGCCGAACTGCTCCAGAGATTGCAGGACCGCGCGACCTCGTACGGCGTGCGCGTCAACTTCCCGGGCGACACCCCCTACATCAACACCATTCCGCTCTCACAGCAGCCGCGCTACCCCGGCGATCGCATCATCGAACGCCGCATCAAGAGTTATATTCGCTGGAACGCGATGGCGATGGTGGTGCGCGCCAACCGCGAGGATCCGGGCATCGGCGGACACATCTCGACCTTTGCATCGTCGGCCACACTGTACGAAGTCGGCTTCAATCATTTTTTCCGCGGCAAGAATCACCCCGACGGCGGCGACATCATTTATTACCAGGGACACAGTGCGCCCGGCATTTATGCGCGCGCGTATCTCGAGGGGCGTCTCACCGAGAAGCATCTCGAGAATTTCCGTCACGAGCTGCCGCACGAAGGCGGCGTTTCGTCGTATCCGCATCCGTGGCTCATGCCCACGTTCTGGGAATATCCCACCGTTTCCATGGGGCTCACCGCGCTCATGGCCATCTACCAGGCGCGGTTCAACCGCTACCTGGCCGACCGCGGCATCGGCGACACATCCAATCAAAAGGTGTGGGCGTTCCTCGGTGACGGCGAAATGGACGAGCCCGAATCGCTGGGTGCCATCACGCTCGCCTCACGCGAGCGTCTCGACAATCTCATTTTCGTGGTGAACTGCAACCTGCAGCGCCTCGACGGTCCGGTGCGCGGCAACGGCAAGATCATCCAGGAGCTGGGTGCGGCCTTCCGCGGCGCGGGCTGGAACGTCATCAAGGTGATCACCGGCAGCGACTGGGATCCGCTCCTCCAGAACGACACCGACGGTGTGCTGGCTCGTCGTCTCGGTGAAGTGGTCGACGGACAGTTCCAGAAGTATTCCACCGAATCGGGCGACTATATCCGCAAGGATTTCTTCGGCGCCGACCCGCAGCTCCTCAAGTTGGTCGAGCATCTGACCGACGATCAGGTGCGTATGTTGAACCGCGGCGGCCACGACCCCGAGAAAGTCTACGCGGCCTACAAAGCGGCCATGGAGCACAAGGGCCAGCCCACAGTCATCCTGGCGTGGACCATCAAGGGCTACGGACTGGGCGAGAGCGGCGAGGGGAAGAACATCACGCACCAGCAGAAGAAGCTCAACGAGCTCGAACTGCGCGCATTCCGCAACAAGTTCGGTATTCCGGTTTCTGATTCGGACGTGGCCAAAGCACCGTTCTACAAGCCCGCCGAAGACAGCGAGGACATGCAGTATCTGAAGGCGCGTCGCGAAGCACTCGGGGGATACATCCCCGAGCGGCGCGAAACCAAGTCCACGTTGGTGACGCCGGGCATCGAGATTT
>CAZULB010000135.1:0-7469 GCA_964621155.1 uncultured bacterium
TGTTAGCCGGCGGGTATCCATGCCTTACCCGCCACACGCAATGCAGGAGCAGCGCCGCGGCGACCACGATCCCCAGAGTTATCCACATGCGACAGATCATGCGTGACCGACCGTCACCCCGCAACGTGATTCGGACCCACCCGCCTTTGACAGCATCTTCGCGAAACTGTTAATCTCGGGGCTCACCTATCTAAAAGGATCGATCATGGAGGTTCAGAAGGGAATGCTAAAGCCCGCCCGTCGCATTCAAACGTCGTCACGGTACGTTTTCGAGGAAATCGCGCAGATGAAGCGCGCGGATCCGCGTCCCGCCGCCGATCTCTTCGACCTCGGCGTGGGCAGTCCCGATCAGCGCCCCGCGGTCGAGATCATCGACATGCTCAACCGCCAGCTCCGCACCGAGCAGCACCAGAATCACCGCTACTCGCCCTTCGACGGCGCGCCGGAATTCCGGAGCGCCGTGGCCAACTGGTACAAGCGGCGCTTCGATGTGAACGCGGACCCCCACGGCGAAGTACTGCCACTCATCGGCTCCAAGGAAGGCATCGCGAAGCTCATGCTCGCATACCTCGATCCGGGTGACACCATCGTGATTGCGACGCCGTGTTATCCGGCTTATCTGGGCGCGGCGAAGATTGTGGAAGCGAAGGTCGTCGAGCTGCCGCTCCAGCCCGAAAACGATTACCTGCCCGACTTCAAGTCGGTGCCCAACAAGGTCTGGGAAGACTGCAAATTCCTCTTCCTCAATTATCCCAACAATCCGGTGGGCGCCGTCGCTGATTTGAGCGTCTACCGCGAGGCGATCGCGCTGGCCGAGAAGTTCGACTTCATGGTCGTGTCGGACCTGGCGTACTCCGAGCTCACGCTCGAGCCGGGCAGCCCGACGCACAGCATCTTCGAGATTCCCGACGCGAAAGATATCGCGGTCGAGTTCCACTCCTTCTCGAAGAGCTACAACATGGCGGGCTGGCGCCTGGGTTGGGTCATCGCCAACAAGGATGTCATCTCCAACCTGGTGAAGATCAAAGCCAACATGGATTTCAGCCAGTTCATGGCCATCCAGCGCACCGGCGCCGAGATCCTCGACAGCCCGGTGGATTTCGCGGAGCGCCAGCGCAGCATGTACCGCCGCCGTCGCGACCTCTTCATCGAAGGCTTCGCGAAGCTGGGGTGGCAGCTCACACCGCCGCGCGCTGCCATGTACATCTGGGATCGCGTGCCGCGCCGCTACAGCGATGCCGGCGAGTTTGCAAAGGACTTCTTCAAGGCCACCGGCGTGATCGTTTCACCGGGATCGGCGTTTGGCAATCACTGCGCGGATTTCATGCGCATCTCGATGGTCATCGACGAAGCACGCATCGAGCACATGTTCTCGAGGATCAAAGCGAGTGGATTCCGCTTTGATTAGCGCCCCGCTCCACCGTCTTGCTCCCCTGTTGACTGCGATTTGCGCCGTAGCGGCGGGCTGCGCAGGATCATCTCTCCCCGCGCTCCGAACTGCGGCCGATATACCCCTGCCGGGCGGTCCCACGCGCTTCGAGGGCCAGAGCTTCGATCGCACCAACAGCCGGCTTTACCTCGCCCACAGCGGTGACGGTGAGCTGGTGATGATCGACACCAGGGCCAAGCGCCTGATCGCGAACCTTCCCAATTTTCCCGGTTGCACGGCCGTTCTGGCGGTACCCGAAATGGAGAGCGTGTTCATCGGCGTGCCCGGTCGCGATGAAGTCGCGGTGATGAACACGGCGTCGCTCAAGGTCACGCGCCTGGCCGGTGGTGAATACCCGTACGGCATGGCCTGGGCATCGGATCTCGGCAAGATGTACGTGTCGGACCGGCGCGATACCAAAGTCACCGTGATCGACATGCGCATGAACCAGCGCGTCACCACCATCGATCTGGGCGGCGAGGCCGGCAACGCGATATACGACCCGGCCACCAAACGAATTCTGGTGAATGTGCGGACGAGCAATGAGCTCCTGGAAGTCGACCCCGCGACGGACTTCGTCGCGAACCGGCTCAAGCTCAAAGGAAAGACACCGCAGGGGCTTGTGATCGCCCCCAACTCGCGCCTCGCCTTCGCCGCATGCCAGGACGATGCGAAACTCCTGGTGATCGACCTCGAGAAATGGAACGTGAGAGAGTCGCTCGTCACCGGACCAAAACCGGACATGCTGGCCTACGACGAAGAGCTCGGAATGCTGTACGTCGGGACCGAATCAAATGTCGTGTCGGTCTTTCAGGTGAAGGGGAAAGACATCGATCGGATGGGCGAAGTCGAAGTCGGCGCCAATGCACACTCGGTCTGCGTCAATCCCATGACGCACGAGGTCTACATCCCGCTCGAGAACGTGAACGGCAAGCCCGTCCTGCGGGTCATGTCGCCGCAGCTTCAGTAGGCGGCTAAGGGGTCGTACGCGTCCCGTTGACGATCCAGGTCGTCGAGCAACCGTTCAGGTTGGGGCAACTGCCCTTGAGCGTGTTCTTGTAGCTGATGGTGCCGTTGAATGAATCCTTATCCTTGAACGTGAGATAGGCGATCGAAAAAATCGAGCGGGTGCAGTCGCGGGTGACGGTCACGCTCTTGTCCGTCTCTCCCCTCGCAAAGCCATTGCCTCCGTCCCAGCTCCCCGAAAACGGACCCATCGTGAACGTCTTGCCTGATATGTGAACCTGGTAGTCCCCGTCCCAGACATCCGAGCGGTTGCAACCATTGACACTCATGGAAGCGGTCAACGTGAAGGTTCCATCCGGAACGACGATGGCCTGATTCTGGTTGTTGTTGGGGTCGGCCGGGTCGGAGCTACCACCGCCACACGCGACGACGAGGCCCAGAAGCAGAGCAAGGCAAAGGCGTTTCATCAGGTTGTCCATTCTGTGGGATGCCCAACAAGAGTAGAGGCTGACGTTCCTCAGTGTCAATCCACCCGCGTTTTCCGGTTCAGAGCCCGCATGAATGGAGAAGAACTGCGTTGTAAGCAGGGTTGTGGTTGAGATAGGCTACTTTTTGCTTGGGCTATCGCGTGACGTCAGCCCAGGGGCCGATCGCGTGTTTCGCTGGTACGGGAAATCCGCTGGCAGCCTCCCTGTTGCGTCGCAAATCCATTCACTGGCTAACCAAGGGAGTCCTCCTATGCAGAGAGCTATCGCGTTACTCTCCATTGCCGCAGTGCTGCTTTTCTCCGGCGTTGCGTTTGCCTCCAATGTCGACTCGGAAGCGGCCCAGTACGCCGGTCATATTTACGTCGACGTCCAGACCGGCGAGTCCATTTTCGTCGGTCCCAACGAGGCACCCGCCGCGGGTGTCGATATCTACTCCAATGTCGCCTCGCCGGCCGTCAGCGGCATCAGCTCGACGTCGATTCCGTCGATCTGGGGTGACCGTTGCATGACGACGGGCCTCGGTATTCTGTCGGCACAACAGATCTCTATCTTCAACGCAGGCACCAGCGCCGGAGCGCTGCTCACGTGCACTGCCACGGTCCTGTTCCGTGACTACGCGACGAGCGCGGTGCTCGGCGGGTATAGCGGCAACATCAACTTCGGCGCAGGCCTGAACCCGGGTTTCTACAGCCTCGTGACGTTCGTCAACCTGGAGACCCTCGCGACGCCGATCAACCTCACCGTGAACGACCTCTTCGTCACGCAGCAGGTCACGGCCACAACGGGCGCCGCGAGCCGTCTCGGTGTCGCGTTGCTGGACCCCGTCACGATCGGCTCGAGCCCGAGCACGATGTACATCAGCTCGCCCACCATCGGTGGCGGCGTGCCTGGCTATTACACCGTCGGTACGGGCAATGCCAATCCGGCTTATCGCATCAACGCGATCGCCCCGGTTGCGACCGAGCCCAGCACGTGGGGCAAGGTCAAGTCACTGTACCGCTAGTCTGAGTTTCACCGCCCCTGAAAAAACGAACACCCCCGGCGCAAGCCGGGGGTGTTTTTTTGTGCCCTGCGATTCTGTGAACTCGGCCTAGTTCAATCCCGCTCCCGAGGGTCCCAGGCTCACGATGGAATAGTTGTCGACGTCGAGGACTTCGGTGGCGAGTGCCACCACGTCGTCCATCTTCACAGCGCCGATACGGTTGATCAATTCCTTCTCGGAGACCTGGTAGCCGTAGGTGATTTCGTTGCGGGCGAGGCGCATCATGCGTGAGGCCGAGGTCTCGAGGCCCAGCAGAATGCGGCCCTTGATGTGGTCCTTGGTGTCCCTGAGCTCGTCCTTCTTGATGCCGCCGTCGCGGAGATTCGAGAACTCCTTGCGCACCGCATCCAGCGCCGTGCCCACGGTTTTGGGGCGAACGGCCATGTACGCGGCGAACATGCCGGTGTCGCGCGAATGGTCCACGTAGGTGAACACGTTGTACGCCAGCCCCAGTTCTTCGCGGATTTTCTGGAACAGCCGCGAGCTCATGCCGCCGCCCACCATGGCGTTGAGCACCATGAGCGCATAGCGGCGGTCATCCAGGAACGAGAACGTGCGCCGGCCCAGCACGACGTGCTGCTGGTTCAACTTGCGCTTCACGTGGCGCTGCTTCGGGATGACCCGGCCCAGGCGCGCCTTCTCGCGTGCCAGCGGACCGCGCGCAAACTTGAAGCGGCTCTGGCACACGTCGATGAGCTCGTCCTCGTCGATGTTGCCGTAAACCGACACCACCACGTTGGAAGAGCGGAATGCGCGCTTCGCATAGCGCTGAATGTCGCTGCGGCGGAAACTCGAGACCGTCTTGCGCGAGCCCAGGATGGGGCGGCCCAAAGGATGCGCCGGATAGAGCTCGGCGGCAAATATCTCGTGGATCAGGTCATCGGGCGCGTCTTCCACGTCCCCGATCTCTTCGAGGATGACGCTGCGCTCGAGCGCAATCTGGTTCTCGTCGAAGCGCGAACCCGTCAGCATGTCGGCCAGCAGATCGATGGCCACCTCGCGCCGGCTTTCCAGCACGTGCGCGTACACGCACATGGTGTCCTTGGTGGTGAAGGCATCCAGCGATCCGCCCACCTTTTCGATCTCGCGCGAGATGTCCTGGGCGCTGCGGTGCCCCGTGCCCTTGAAGAGCATGTGCTCCAGGAAATGACACAACCCCGATTCCGCTTCCGACTCGTCGCGGGCACCGGTACGGGTCCACACGCCGAAGCAAAACGCCTTCGAGATGGGGTTCTTCTCGTGGAGGATGGTGAGCCCGCCGGGCAGAACGATCTTCTTGGCAATGCGTGCGGCGACCATAACCAGGTTCTCCTTCTATCTATTGATAATCGTTTCGCCGCGCGGAGGCTTTCCGAGGCGCGGCAATTATCTATAAGAATTCATGGGCCGCGCGGAGGCTTGCCGAGGCGCGGCAATCATAAATAAATAGAAAAGACGACGCCCGCCGGGCGGCACGGAGCCTCCGGGCGGGCGTCTGATTGCAAACGAGTTGCGTTTCGTCTCTAACGACGGCGGCCGGAGCCAGAATGCTCACGCCGGCGTCCGCCACCGCTGCCACCCTCGCCACCCTCGCGCGGACGGCGCTCGTGGTGCTCGGGCTCGACGTAGCCTTCCGGCTTCTCGAGCAGTGCCTTGCGCGAAAGGCGAATCTTCCCGTCGCCGTTCACTTCCAGCACCTTCACCTTCACGATGTCGCCCACCTTGAGCTCTTCCTCGACGCGCTCCAGACGGCGGTGCGCAATCTCGGAAATGTGCAGGAGTCCGTCCTTGCCGGGAAGAATCTGGACGAACGCGCCGAAGGCGAGAATGCTGCGCACTTCCCCTTCGTACGTCTTGCCCACTTCCGGCTCGGCCGTGATCTCGCGGATGCGCGCGAGCGCGATCTCCGCACTCTCGGTGTTGACGGCGATGACGCGGACGGTTCCGTCGTCTTCGATCTCGATCTTGGCGCCGGACTCCTCCTGGATGCGCTTCACAACCTTGCCTCCCGGTCCGATGATCTCGCGGATCTTGTCGGTCGGGATGGTGATGGTGGTGACCTTGGGCGCGTACGGCGAAATGTCGGGCTTCGACTCGGCGATGGTCTGGTTCATCACATGCAGGATGTGAATGCGACCGATCTTCGCCTGGTGGAGCGCCTTCATCATGACGGCGTCCGAAATGCCCGCGATCTTGGTGTCGAGCTGGAACGCAGTAATGCCGTCCTTGGTGCCCGTCACCTTGAAGTCCATGTCGCCCAGGTGATCCTCGGCGCCGAGAATGTCGCTCAGCACCTCGACCTTGTCGCCCTCGATGACGAGACCCATCGCGATGCCCGCGATCGGTTTCTCAACGGGAACGCCGGCGTCCATCAGTGCGAGGCTTCCGCCGCACACCGAGGCCATCGAGCTCGACCCGTTCGACTCCAGGATTTCCGACACGATGCGGACCGTGTACGGGAACTTGTCCTTGGCCGGGATCATGGGGCGGATGGCGCGCTCGGCAAGAGCGCCGTGGCCGATTTCGCGGCGACCGGGGCTCCCGAAGCGGCCCACTTCACCCACGCTGAACGAGGGGAAGTTGTAATGCAGCATGTAGCGCTTCCAGCTTTCACCGTCGATGGTGTCGAGCATCTGCTCGTCATCGGTGGTGCCCAGCGTGGTGACGACGAGCGCCTGCGTCTCGCCGCGCGTGAACAGCGCCGAACCGTGCGCGCGCGGGAGGACTCCCACTTCGCACGTAATCGGACGGATGTCCGACGTGCCGCGACCGTCGAGACGGACCTTCTGGTCGAGGATCATGGCGCGCATGCTCTTCTTTTCGATGTCGTGCAGCACGCCCTTGATGTAGCCCTCTTTTTCCGGGAACTCGGTGGCATACTTCGCGAGCGCGTCCTCGTTGATCTTGGTCAGCGCGTTCTGGCGATCCAGCTTTTTCGAGATCGAGAACGCCTGCTTGATGGCACCCGCGAAGTCCGCGTTCACCTTCTTGTCGATGTCCGGGAAGGTCTCGGGCGCTTCCACCGTGCGCTTGGTCTTCGCACCGAAGGCCGCGACCAGCTCGCGCTGGAGCGTGTTCAAACGCTTGATCTCGTCGTGGCCGAAGCGCACCGAGGCCAGCATTTCTTCCTCGCTCACTTCGCTGCAGCCGCCTTCGACCATGAGCACCGCATCGTCGGTGCCGGCGATGATGACGTCCATGTCGCTCGCTTCCATCTGCTCCGCGGTGGGATTGACGACGAACTGTCCGTCGACACGGCCCACGCGCACACCGGATACGAAGTGGTTGAACGGGATGTCCGAAACCGCAAGCGCGGCCGATGCGCCGACAATGCCGAGCACGTCGGGCGCGTTGATGCCGTCGTAGCTCACCGGCTGCACGATGACCTGCGTCTCGCACATGTAATTGTCGTCGAAGAGCGGACGGATGGGACGGTCGATCAGGCGTGCCGTGAGAATCTCACGTTCGCCGGGACGACCCTCGCGCTTGAAGAAGCCGCCGGGAATGCGTCCGGAGGCGTAGAACTTCTCACGATACTCGACCGTGAGCGGGAAGAAATCCCGGT
>CAZULB010000136.1:0-7419 GCA_964621155.1 uncultured bacterium
CACTTCGAAATGCGTGTGCCAGAGTACGGCGGAGATGGTGGCGTAGATGCCGAACGCGGTCAGGATCGACGCCACCAGAGCGGGCTCGACCCACCATTTGTCACGGCGCAGGGTGGCAAAGAAGCCCTGCTTGCCAAGGGTTACCGGATGGGCCACGACATCCTCCCGGCGATCGTTCTATATAAGTGTGTCTTCACGGTCTGTGGTAAGTGCGGCAAACCGGATACTGCCACACGGTTTCGGCAGCCAGCAAGCACATTCTAAAGGAGATAGCCCGGCCGCTCCCCGTCCCGCGCCCCGCCGGAACGCCCCCGCCGGCACCTACCGGCTTCACCCCCTTGACGGCTCGCTCGTAATTGCGGTGAAATTCGCCCAGCGGAAATGTAAGCCGTCCCGCCGTTCGGCGACCAACCCGGCGTTGTTTTTCCGTTTGCTGGTTTTACCAACCACGTGACCCTCAAGGAGGATGACGCGATATGAAGCGCGTTTTGCTGTGTACCATCGCTGTGCTCATGCTCGCCTCGATCGCTTTTGCGGCCGGCGAGATGACGCCGCAGCAGGCCATGGAAAAAGTCATGAATTGCCCCGTCTGTTCCGCCTGGAATCCCGTTGCTCAGAACATCCGCTACGACATCTTCACCACCAAGAACGGCACCGTTGAGTCGTTCATGAACGCGGGCGCCGACCAGGCGACGTGGGACGCGTGTTCGGCGGACTGCGAGAAGCGCGTGGGCACGATGGCGACGATGAGCGCGGAGCAGAAAGCCAAGCTGTGCCCGTTCTGCATGGCACACATGAACGTCATGGGCGCCAAGGATGTTTCGATTGAGAATTACAAGGCGCACACGGGCTGGATCACGGTCGCGACATGGACGTCACCGGCCGGTCAGAAGGCGCTTACGGAGTATGCAGCGTCGATGAAGAGCACGGCTGAGATGCTCGAGGCTGCTGCCCAGGGCATGAAGCCCGCCGAGATGAAGGGCAAGATGTAGTTTTTTGGTTGCTCGGTCGTGACGCGCGCAAGAGCGCGTTGCGAGCTGCGATTCGAAGGGGCCTCCCGGTTGCCGGGGGGCCTTTTCATTGGGTGCGGCTCTTGTCGCGTGTTGCGTTCTTGCGCTCGCTCACCGCCGCGCCCGCAGCTGCCCGAGTTCTCGCCCGCTATTGCCGTCTCCAGAACGGCTGCATGACGTGCTTGCCGAGCGTTCTCTCAGCCGCGAGCCGGTTGTGCGCGCCGCACAATAGCCGCAGATTGTCCGGATGATGGGCTCCTCCGGCGGCGAACGGCTGGATGTGATCGACCTGGAGTCCTTTCTCGCACTGACATCGCGTGCCGTCGGGTCCAACGAAGGTGCATTGGCCGCCATCCCTGACAAAGATTTCGTCTCGCACGCCGTCCGGAACGTGACGCGACTGCGTCGCGTCTTCCCACTCCCAACGTTGGGACTCAAGACCTGGCTGTCCGTTTTTCTCCTCACGACGCGCATGCCGCGCCGCCGGGCTGTGACGATCGCGGTACTCGGTCAAAACCCGTTTCATGATCTCGCCGATGTTCTGGTCAGGAGCGTGAATACCCGAGCTTGCGTACGCAATAGTCGAACACCGAGCTGTAGCCCATCTCGAGAAATGACTTCCGGCGCTCGAGGTCATTGATGAAGTGCAGGACTTTCAGTGTCGAGGCGTACTCGATGCCCGCCACCTTTTCGAACTGCTGGTGAAACTCATGGTCACTCAACGTACGCAGACCGTTCGAAATGATTTGATCTTCTTGATGCACAGCAATACCTCCGTGTTCGGGTGAAAAGGGAGGAGCTACTTGCAATATAAGAGGAGGTTTTATGAGCGCGTGACTTGCGCCGTGCCGCGACATCTCACGCGTGATGTCGAAAGAAATGAAATGTGCGAGAACGACGATCAGATGGAAGCAGAAGCAGCGCAGTGCATTCCTATGCGTTCAGTGCAGGAATTCAAAAAGAGTGATCTAAAAAACCGGCCAAAGAATTCTTTTCACAAGAAGATATTTTTTGCGACAGTCAGAACGGTCGACGCGCGGGTGATTATCCAAAGATCACACGCGTCGGCGACCGTTTCTTCCAACCATGAGCTGAGAATCGAGCGCGACGGTCGTGTCTCTCCGGCGCCGCGGGAGCGAACTCACTTACTTCATCCCCCGGACCGCCTGGCCCAGGCGGCGCATGGCCTCTTCGATCTGCGCGTCGGAGAGATAGGGAGCGGGACCGAAACGAAGCGCATCGGCGCGGTAGTCGGTGTAGACACCCGCCTCGTGAAGCAGCCGGCACAACTCCCCGGCTCGCGGCGAATTGAACACGACGAAGCCCGCGATGCGTTCCAGTGGAATGCTGCGGTCGCGCGTCACAATGGCAGCGGGGAGATCGAGCTCGTCAAAACATTTCAGAATGAGCGCGACCTGGTGCTGACTCACCTGGCGCAACAGCTCCGGCGCCAGCTTCTTGTTCGCGAAGTATTCGAATACCGCCGCGGCGCGGTAATTCGCGGTGGGATCGTACGTCGCGCCTGCGAAACGCATCCCCCCCGGCGCGTACTGCACACCGGCCGACACCGGCTGTTCCTTGGTGGCGAACTCCGCGAACCAGCCCGTGATCACCGGGCGCAGCGCGCGCCCCGGGGGCAGGCGCAGGAACGCGTTCCCCTCCCCGGCCTGCACGTACTTGTATCCCGCGCCCGTGACGAACGCGTTCTCGAGCCCGCGCGGCTCGAACGGCACCACGTTGATTTGGTGGTAGGCATCGATCAGCAGCTCGGCGCCGTGTTGCACACACACTTGCGCGAGATGCGGGAGATTCGGGACGATCTGACCGGTTCGGAACAAGACGGATGAAACGGTGACCGCCGCCGTGCCATCGTCCACGGCACCGGCGAGGCGCGCCGCCAGATCCGCGACCGGCGCCGCCGGCATTTTCACGAGCTCGATGATTCCTTCTTCCGCCAGCCTGTCGAGCTGCCGCCGCACGGAGTGATACTCGCCGTCGGTGGTGATGATACGCCGGCGCTGCTTGAGCGGCAGCGCCGACAGAAACTTGACCACCAGCTCGTGCGTGTTCTCGGCCAGCGCAATATTCGCCGGCGCGTCGCCCAACAGGCGCGCATATCCGGCCCGTACGGCGTCGGCTTTTGCAAACGCATTCGGCCACTTGTCGTCGACGAGCGTGGCGGAATCGCTGAAGCACTCCATCACGCCATCAAATGCTGCATCCGGCCACGCCTGGTGCGAATGTCCCGTCAGCAGCAGGCGCTCCGACACGCGAAAGCGCTTGTAGTCGCCGGCAATGGCGTTGGGAGAACGGAACAAATCGTGCGGCTGGATCAAAACGAGGTCCGGATGTCCCACAGGTCCGGAAACAGCGGCTTCATGAGAGTCGTGGCCAGGTACTCAGCGCCGGCGCTGCCGCCCGTACCCATTTTGGTGCCAATGGTGCGCTGCACCATCTTCACGTGGCGGTAGCGCCATTCCTGGATGCCTTCGTCGAGGTCCACCATGCGCTCGCACAGATTGGCCAGCGACGGATCGCTTCGATACACGTCGATGAGTGCCTTCTGCATCTCAGGGTTGGCCGTGATTGGCTGCGTAACGTCGCGCTTCAATACCTCGACCGGCACGCCGTACCCCGATCTCGCCAGGAAGCGCACGAACGAATCCCACAGCGCCGGTCTTGCGTAACGAGCCTCGAGCCGTGCACGCGCTTTCGATCCTTCCGGATAACGATCGATCGGACTCCGGCGTTTATACCCCAGCACGAACTCCAACTCGCGAAATTGCGCCGACTGGAATCCACTGCCGGATTCGAGACGTTCGCGAAACGCGAGAAATTCGAGCGGTGTCATGGTTTCGAGGATGTCGATCTTGGCGACCATCATCTTCAATACCGTGAGGATGCGCTTGAAGGTGTGTGACACGCGCGGCATGTCCGCCTTCTCCATCAGCTGCTGGAGATAGTCGATCTCGTGCAGCATCTCCTTGAACCACAGCTCATAGGATTGATGGATGACGATGAAGAGCATTTCGTCGTGCTCTTCCCCCAGGCGCTGCTGCAGATCGAGCAGCTCGTCGAGTTTGAGATATTCCCAGTAAGTCGGCATGGCTACGCGTCCGGCTCCGTCATCTTACGATAATCCAGAATGTCGTCGAGCTCAGCGGCCGGCAACACCTTGCGCTCGATCGCAACCTCGCGCAGCGTCCTTCCCGACGCGAATGCTTCCTTCGACAACGCCGCCGCCTTGTCATAACCGATCTTCGGCGCGAGCGCCGTACATGTGGAAAGGTTGAGCTCCAGCAGATCCGCCGCGCGCTTCTCGTTGGCGGTAATTCCCGAAATGCACTTCTCCGCGAAGACGCGGCTCACATTGGCGAGCAGGCGAACCTGCTCCAGCAGATCGTACGCAATCACCGGCATCATCACGTTGAGCTCGAGATAACTCCCCAGGCCGCCCAAAGTGATGGTGGCGTCGTAACCGATCACCTGGGCGCACACCATGTGCACGGACTCGCACACGACGGGGTTTACCTTGCCCGGCATGATGGACGAACCGGGCTGGATAGACGGCAGCGTGATTTCCGCGATGCCGGTGCGCGGTCCCGACGCCATCAGGCGGATGTCGTTCGCAATCTTCGCGAGCGACACGGCAATCGTCTTCAGTTGACCCGACGCATCGACGCACCCGTCCTTGGTGCCCTGCGCCTCGAAGTGGTCCACCGCTTCGTAGAAGGCAAGCCCGGTGTCCTCGTTGATGTACTTGATGGCGGCGCGCGGAAATTCCGGGCGGCGATTCATACCCGTCCCCACCGCCGTTCCGCCCAGCGCCAGTTCGAGCAGAACGTCGCGCGCGTGGCCCGCGCGCTCCACCGCGTTGGCCACCTGGTGCGCGTAGCCTTCGAACTCCTGCCCCAGCGTGACCGGTGTCGCGTCCATCATATGGGTGCGTCCCGACTTCACGACGTCATCGAACTCCTGCGCCTTGGCCTCCAGCGCCAGCCCCAATTGCTCCAGCGCCGGTGACAACTCGTTCGTGATCGCCAACGCCGCGGCCACATGAATCGCCGTGGGGATAACGTCGTTGGAAGACTGACCCATGTTCACGTGGTCGTTGGGATGAATCGACTTGTGCCCGCGCTCCTTGCCCATGATTTCGGCCGCGCGGTTGGCAATCACCTCGTTGGCGTTCATGTTTGTCGACGTGCCGCTGCCGGTCTGATAGATATCGAGCGGGAACTCGGCGTTGAGCTTCCCTTCGATTACCTCGGTGGCGGCTTCCACGATGGCCTCGGCCGTCTTGGGATCGAGATCGCCCAGCTCCATGTTGGCGCGCGCGCAGGCGCGTTTGATGATTCCCAGCGCGCGAATGAACGACGGTGGGAACGGAATCCCGCTCACCGGAAAATTCTCGACCGCCCGCGCCGTGGAAGCGCCGTATAGAGCGCTTTCCGGAACCCGCATCTCACCCATCGAATCTTTTTCAGTTCTGAATTTCGTCATCGAAATAAACTCCTCTTGAAGCCAAATGGCCGCGATTCGTGCGGCCATACGCATTGTATCTCACATGGGCCAACGTGTCACCGCCCCGTGTTGAGCGAGCATCGGCCAAACTCCTGATTGTCGGGAGGTCCGCTATCTGCTACACCTTGGCCAACCGAACGCCTTTCCGCCGGTTGATTCATTAGCGAAAGGACCGTCATGAAGAAGACTATGCTAGCACTGCTTGCAGTCGCGATTGCGACGACTTCCATTGTGAGTGTCTCGAGTGCAGGTTCCAGCATCGGCGGCGGTCTGCACTATCTGCGCAACATTGGCGACATCGACAAGAACACCGAGCTCAGCAAGGATTCATTCAGCATCCTCGGCTCGTACATGTACAGCATGCCCATGATCAAGATCGAGGGCCAGGTCGAGTACGTTTTTGATTACGCCAATTCTGACAACTCGATGTGGATTCCCCAGGCGTACGTTCTCGTCGGCGGCATGATTTACGGCGGTGCCGGCATCGGCATCGGCCGCATCGACGGTGAGTGGACGAGCGATCCGTTCTACACGCTGCGCGCGGGTGTGAATCTCCCGCTGGCGGCCCTGAACCTCGACGTCTACGGAACCTACATGTTCTGGACCGACGACGATCTCAAGGCTGCCACCGGCGAGGACCTGGACAGTGTGACGCTGGCCGCCGTCCTGCGCTTCAGCCTCTAACGGAAACGGGCACAACGCAAACCGGGCCCGCGGGCAATACGCCCGCGGGCCTGTTGTTTTTCCCAACCCCGCCTGTGACGGGTATCTCGTCCCTGCGTCCTATTCGATGACCAGGTTCACCCAAGGACAGGAGGCAGAGGGACGTGCGGACCAACAATACTGCTGGCAGAACGCTACTATTATGGATGCTCGTATCTAGCCTGGCCCTGGCCGGCGCCGGGGTCTCGAGCGCGGGGTTGACCGACAAGTTCAAGAAGAAAGCCACGGACAAGGCCAACCAGGAGACCGACAAGGCCCTCAACAAGGCCGACGAAAAAACCGACACGAGCAAGGAAGCTGAAAAGTCCGGCGAAGCCGGTGAAAAAACCGACGCCCCCAAAGGCAATGGGAGCGTGGCCAGTGTCTCCACCAAGTTCGACTTCACACCCGGAGACAAGCTCCTCTTCTACGACGACTTCACCCAGGATGAGCTGGGTGAATTCCCGGCTCACTGGAATCTCAAGCAGGGCACGCTCGAAGTGGCCGAGATGAGCGGCCAGCGCTGGCTGCGCAGTACATCCACGACGAGTCGCGTGTCCATGAAGGCACCCGCCATGCCTCAGCTTCCCGAATTCTGGTCGCTGGAGTTCGACTGGCACTGCCCCAAGAACTCCGGCAACGTGCTCAACGTGTACGGACAGAAGGGCAGCCAGCCGGCGGCCTGGCACGTCATCTTTCCCTATTCCGGTCGCAGTCTCTACGCGGAGAGCGGAAAAGTGAATTCAGACACGCCCTTCGATGACCCGCAGGTCTGGGGCAAGACGCACCACATCATGTTCATGGCGCGCGGCAAAGCACTCAAGGTGTACATCGACCAGCAGCGCCTCGCCAACATCCCCGAGATCAACGTTGCGGATGGTATGCCTGACAACATCGATATCGAGCTGTGGTCGGACGAAGAACCGATGATCACCAACGTGCGCTTTGCCGAGGGACCGAAGCCGATGAAAGATCCTTTCGCCGACGGCACGCTCGTCACCTACGGCATCTATTTCGACAGCGGTTCGGATGTCGTGAAGGCGGAATCGGCGCCGGTGCTGCGTCAGATCGCGGCTTACATGTCGGCCAATCCCACCGTGAATGTGAAAATCGTGGGGCACACCGACAACCAGGGCAAACCCGACGCCAACCTCGACCTGTCGAAGCGTCGCTCCGCGTCGGTGGC
>CAZULB010000137.1:0-7338 GCA_964621155.1 uncultured bacterium
CGACCGGCCTTTCCACGCCGCAAACCTACCGCGTGCTCCTGTGGTGCTATTGCGGGTTCGGGCTCCTTCTGGCCGCGTTGTTCCTGCGCCTGTCGCGCAACATCGAAACCGCACCTTCGGCGGTGAAGAGCCGCTTTGGCCTGCACCGCTCGCGCTCGGCGGTGATCCGGCTCTCGGCGCTGTTCGCGATGGACGCGTTCGCCGGCGGCTTCATTGTGCAGAGTCTGCTGGCGTTGTGGTTTCACACGCGCTTCGGCTTCGACATCAAGGCCCTGGGTGCGCTGTTCTTTGGCGTCAATGTGCTGGCCGGGTTCTCGGCGTTGGCCGCGGCGCGCATCGCGTCCAGAATCGGACTCATCAACACCATGGTGTTCACGCACCTGCCCTCCAACGTGCTCCTCATGCTGGTTCCGCTGATGCCCAATGCCACCCTGGCAGTCATTCTCATGCTCGTGCGCTACAGCATTTCGCAGATGGATGTGCCGACGCGGCAGTCGTACACGATGGCGATCGTGTCACCCGATGAGCGCTCGGCTGCGGCCGGGATCACCGGCATCGCGCGGTCGGTGGGCGCTTCCGTGTCTCCAGCGCTTTCCGGTGCACTCATGGCCAGCGCGTCACTCCTGGCCGTTCCGTTCTATCTCGCCGGCGGACTCAAGATCGTTTACGACCTGCTCATTTATCGCGGCTTCAAGTCGCAACACCCGCCGGAGGAATAGCGCGTGCCGGCCGCATCCGGATTTCTGGTGTTCGTGGCGGCTTCGTTGGCCCTGCTCATCGTGCCCGGGCCGGCTGTCATGTACATCGTCGCGCGCTCCATCGACCAGGGGCGCTCGGCCGGCATCGTGTCGGCGCTGGGATTGATGACGGGAAGTTTCATCCTCGTGGCGGCGGCCGCGTTCGGTGTAGCCGCACTGCTCGCCGCCTCGCCGCTGGCGTTCGACGTCGTGCGCTACACGGGAGCGGCGTACCTGGCCTATCTCGGCGTTCGCACCGCGCTCACCCGGCCCTCGGCGGTAGGGGAGACCCACACGCCGCGCGAGTCCCTGGGCCGGGTATTTGCCGAGGGGATCGTCGTCAATCTCCTCAATCCCAAGACCGCGCTTTTCTTTTTCGCCTTCCTCCCCCAGTTCGTCAATCCGGAGGGGAACGTCCGGCTCCAGATCGTCCTGCTGGGACTCACCTTCAGCACGATGGGGATGGTGACTGACAGCATTTATGCCACTGTGGCGGGTACCGTGGCCACGAAGATGCGTGGCGGGGACCGCCTGCCCAATCTCCGCCGTATCGCCGTTGCTACCACCTACATTGCCCTGTCCGCACTGGCTTTGCTTGTGCACCCAACAAAGTAGTAGACGCCGGAGGCCATATTGGCCAATATGTCGGCCGAAATCGGCACCCCGCACGTCGGAGCCCTTGGTCTCGTGCTCTGGTTGAGCCGCCCGGATTGGCGCGCGTGAGGTGCCCCGCATACTCGTTCATGGCAGCGCGTAGAGGGCTCGCGGTGGAGCGCTGGAATGGCGGGATGAATTCGCTGTCGAACAAGACGGCGACTAGAGGAGATTCCAAAATGATGAAGTCCACCTGGACGCGCTTAGGCGTTTGTGTGCTCGCCGCTGTCGCGATGATCGCGATGCTCGAAGGCTGTGCCAAGAAGGAGAAGGCTGCCGAGGAGACGACGACCACGGAGAGCACCGAGAGCAGCACCATGGCCAACACGAGCGCTGCCGGTACCTACATGGCGACCATGGCGAATGGCACCACCTCGCTCATGCTCAATGCTGACATGAGCGCGTCGCTCAGCCTCCAGCCGTCGGCGGAAGCCCCGGCGCAGGTCGAGAACGGCACATGGGCCAACGGCGCCGCGGCGAACACCGTCGATGTGACTTTCAGCAAGTCGCCGATGGACTCGACGATGTCGATGACGCTGAACTTCAGCGCCATGGGCGATACGCTCATGCTCACCAACGGCGAGACCGTCGGCATGGCGGGCCTCAAGCTGGTGAAGCAGCAGTAGTCCTGCGATTGTTGTGATTCGGGCCCGCCGAGACGAAGCGATTTCGTTCGGCGGGCCCGTTTCTTTTGGAGCCAGGATGAAACACAAACGTTTCTACATCGGGATCGCCGTCTGCATACTCGCGGCCGGCTGTGCGAAGAAACAGAACGGCTCGGACGCACAACACGGCGCCGTCGCGGACAGCAGCGCGGCGCCCGTGGCGGCTGCGCCGGTGGATTCCATCGGTCGCGGGCCCTGGCACTGGATCGCCACGGTGACGCCGCTCAAACGTATCAACTGCGTCAATCCCGACATGTATACGCTCACCTTTCTTCCCGACAGCACGGTGCGCGTCCTGATCGACTGCAATCGCGGCAGCGGCAACTACCACATCGTCGGCAAATCGATCCGCATCGGCCCGGTGGCCACCACGCGCATGATGTGTCCCCCGGGCTCGATGGACACCATCTTCGGCCAGCAAATCGATGGGGCGCGCACCTGGTTCATGCAGAGCGACACGCTCATGATGGATCTCATGGCCGATGCGGGAACGATGCGCTTCGTGCGCTGACGTGAAGAACACACCACTCAACGTCATGCTGCTCGCCGGCGGAGATTCCGCCGAGCGCGACGTTTCGCTTTCGAGCTCGCGCGGCATCGCGAAGGCCTTGCGCGAAGCGGGGCATCGCGTGCTCGTGTGCGATCCCGCGCGTCCGCACATTGCCCCCACCGAATATGATGACGCCATTTTTGGCGAATCGAGAATCGGCGCCGAGCCGCCTGTCATCGACATCGATGTGCACGCCGCGCGCGAAGCGTTCCTGAAGCTCCTGTTGAACGCCGACACGTTCAAGATCGACATCGTGTTCATGGGGCTTCACGGCGGTGCGGGAGAGAACGGCACCATCCAGGCCTTGCTAGAGTTCCTGAACATTCCGTTCACGGGCAGCAGCGCCACCGCGTGCGCGCACGCGATGGACAAACAGCGCGCCAAGATACTTGCCGAGGCTGCGGGGGTGCCGGTGCCGCCGGGGTTGCACTTCGAGGCATCGGCGCTGGCGGCGGGAACGCTGGAGCAGCAGGTGCGCGAATTCGTGGGACTGCCCGTGGTGGTAAAGCCCAACTCGCAGGGCTCGAGCGTGGGACTCACGATCGTCGACAAGTTCTCGGATCTCGACGAAGCGGCGCAGCGCGCGCTGGCCACCGACAAGTCCGTCCTGATCGAGCGCTTCATCGAAGGCCGCGAACTCACCCAGTCGGTGTTGGATGGCGGCCCGGACACGCCCGTGCTCGAGATTCGTCCCAAGGGCGGTCTCTACGACTACTTCCACAAGTACCAGTCGGGTAACACCGAGTACCTGGTGCCGGCGCCCGTCGAACCCGCGGTTGCGAAAGCGGTGCTGGAGTCGTCCAAACGCGCCTTCGCGGCGCTGGGGCTGTCGGTCTACTCGCGCATCGACTTTCGCCTGGACCCGGCGGGACGTCACTACATGCTGGAAGCGAACACGCTCCCGGGCATGACACCGACCTCATTGGTTCCGAAAGCCTGCGCCGCGGTTGGAATGTCGTACACGGAATTGTGCGACTGGATCGTTCGGCGTTCTCTCTCTCGCTTCCGTTCGTAAACCACCCACCCTTTGCATGCGAACTCCGCTCTCGAACGCGCGGTGTCTTCGCTTGCTCAGACAGTGCTCGCGTGCGAGTGCTGGAATCTTGTTTCGCGCGCTGCGCAACTCGCCGCGAAGACACGCGCGTCCGAGAGCTCCGGCGCAGACATCAAACAAGAAAAGAGGGAAGTCATTTGCTGCCGCAAATCGACACCGGGGTGGCCGGCGTCACGCCCTGCGAGCGCGGACCTTCAAGAGCGCACGCGCGTCAAGACTGAGGGTTGTCCTTGCGCAGCCAGACGTACACGGGAATTCCCGCCATCATCAGCAGCAATCCCAGCAGTGCAATCTGTGCACCGGCGCCGTAGATGGCCCAGCACGAGTAGACGAAGGCAATCGTCGATATCATGCCGGCGAAGCGTGAGGGGCGGTCGATGATTCCCGGGCGTCGGCGCAGGAGTATCGGCGCGATCGAACAGAATACGTACGGAATCAGCGTGGCGAGCGTGGAGAGCAGAATCACAAAATTGAAGATGGAGACGAGACCGCGTGTTCCCGAGTAGTTGAACGCCAGCAGCAGCGTCACCAGAATGATCGCGACGGTGAGCGCAAAGATCGGGACACCGCGCGCATTGGTGTCCGCGAAACGGCGCGGGAAGAGGCCGTCGCGCGCGGCTGCGCGCGGAAATTCGGCAGCGAGCAGGATCCACCCGTTGAGCGCGCCGAAGCATGAGACCAGCGCCCCGACGCCGACCGCGTAGTACGCCCACTCTCCCCACATGTGCCGTGCAGCGTCCGCGAACGGCGCCTGCGACGACGCCAGCACATCGCCCGGCACTGCGCCCATCACGGCGACGGTGCTGGCGATGTACACGCACGCCGAGAGAACGGCGCCGATGACGGTTGCTTTCGGAATGGTGCGGTCCGGATCGCGCACCGAATCGGCGGGAATGGTTGCCGCCTCGATTCCGAGCATGGCCCACAGCACCAGCGTTGCCGCCGCGGACACGGCCGCAAATCCACCGGTATCCGTCGTGCGTCCGCTGTCGATGTTTTCCGGTTTCATCCACAACAAGCCGATGGTCGCAATCGCCAGCAGGGGGAGCAGCTTGATGAGCACCGTGATGACCTGGAGGCGGCTCGCGCTGCGAATTCCGCGGGCGTTCACCAGGCTTACCACCCACACCGACGCCACCGCGGCGACGCCGCAACCAAGAGTGTTTCCCTCCAGCGCCGGAATCAACACCTTGAGATAGCTTCCGAACGCCACTGCAATCGCAGCTGCGCCGGTCCACACGCAGATCCAGTACCCCCACGCAATCCAGAAACCTGCAAAGTCACCGTATGCCGCGCGCGCATACGCATACGGTCCCCCTGCTCGGGGCAGCATGCGCGCAAGCCGCGCGAAAACGAGTGCGATGGAAACGGCTCCAAGCGATGTGAGCACCCAGGCGACGAGCGCGAACTTTCCGTAGGACGCCAGCGAGGAGGGCAGCAGAAAAATTCCCGAGCCGATCACATTGCCGATGACAAGCGACACACAAGCGATGAGTCCGAGCTGGCGAACGGGGGCACTGGGAGCGGGAGCCGACATTTGATTATCCTCTTACCACACACAGGGCTCGCTGCTATAGTCGTTTGTCCTATGGCGCTTCGTGTCTACGATACTCTCAAACAGAAGAAAACTGACTTCGAGCCCATTCATCCGGGCAAGGTCGGCATGTACGTGTGCGGGATGACCGTACAGGACAAGCCCCACATGGGGCACATGCTGGCCTTTGTGTCGGGCGACATGATCCGGCGCTATCTCGAGTATCTCGGCTACGACGTCGCCTACATTCAGAATTTCACCGATATCGACGACAAGATCATCGACCGCGCCAACCAGGAAGGCGTCGACTATCGCGTCGTGGTCGATCGCAACATCGAGGCGTACCATCGCATTGCCCGCGAGGTGAACATCAAGCCGGCGACGCTCTACCCCTACGCCACCCAGCACATGCCGGAAATCATCGCCATGGTGAGCCGGCTCATCGCGAGCGGCAACGCCTACGCGGCCACAGGCGGCGACGTCTATTTCCGCGTCCGAACCAAGAAGGACTACGGCAAGCTCTCCAAGCGCGACATCGACGACCTCATTTCGGGGGCGCGCGTCGAGGTGGGGGAGAACAAGGAAGACCCGCTCGACTTTGCGCTCTGGAAGGCCTCCAAACCCGGTGAACCGTACTGGGATAGCCCCTGGGGCCACGGGCGCCCGGGCTGGCACATCGAGTGTTCCGCCATGGCAACCAAATACCTGGGCGAGACGCTCGATTTCCACGGCGGCGGCGAAGATCTTATTTTCCCGCACCATGAAAACGAGCTGGCCCAGAGCGAATGCGCCACCGGCAAGGAGTTCGTCCGCTCCTGGATGCACAACGGGCTGCTCAATCTACGTGGCCAGAAAATGTCCAAGTCGACCGGGCACTTCTTTGGGATGGAGGACGTCCTCAAGGAGTTCGACGGCCAGGTCGTGCGCTTCTACCTCCTCTCGACCCACTTCCGCTCCCAGATGGAGTACTCGCGGGAACGTTTGGAGGCCTCCGCCAAGACCTTCGAGCGCCTGGTGAATGCCTGCCGCTCGATCGACGAGCACCGGTCGCGGCTTTCTGGCGGACCCGCCGTCAGCAGCGCTCCGGGTCGCGAGCTGGTTGCTGCCGCCGAGAAGGCCAGGGCGAGTTTCCTGGCGGCCATGGACGACGACTTCAACAGCGCGGGTGCAATCGGGTATCTATTTGAATTGATAAAGACTTACAACGTCATGCTGGATGAAAACCCCGCCGCCATTTCGTCCTCTCGCGAAGGGTTGGACGCGGTGTGGGCAAGCCTCTCACTGTTCGACAACGTGCTTGGACTCTTCCGCGAGGGCCTGCCCCGGGCCACCGAGGAGGTGCCCGCGGAGATCCGGGAGACGCTGGCCGAGAGAAATAAAGCCAAGCAAATGAAAGACTTCACTCGTGCGGACGCGCTCCGCAACCAGATCCAGGACGCCGGTTGGGTGATTCTGGACACTCCGTCGGGTTCGACGCTCCGACGGAAGTAACGGCGCCATCCGACTCATGTCCGGCCCCGCCCGCCAGTCCCCGAAAATTTTTCTGGACGCTTTGACAAGTTGGCCTGCTGTGGTATTTTGACCCTTGACACTCCCGGCAAGGATTTCGTACTGTGGCCTTTCTCTGCCCGCAAAAATCTGGCGGGTTTGTCGTGTTCTGCTGGCGTAGCTCAACGGTAGAGCACCTCATTTGTAATGAGGCGGTTGGGGGTTCAAGTCCCTTCGCCAGCTCCAGAGTGTTGAGTGTCGCGAGCGCGCGGGATCGGGCGAGTCTCCACACAACTTTAGCAAATGATTAACACCGGCGACGAGGAGCAGCGAGACGCTTCGTCGTGATACCCAGTAGTACCGGTGCTTCGTGCCGGTTCTTCTGGACCAGTAAGCGATGACCTCTCGCGCCGGCTGGTGTTGAACATCTTCGCGGGGCGCACTGCGTGCTCCACTGCAGAGTATCGCTTGCTGTTCGGGGAGGTTCCCGAGTGGCCAAAGGGAACAGACTGTAAATCTGTCGGCGTACGCCTTCGGAGGTTCGAATCCTCCCCTCCCCACCACGTTTTTCTTGGTGATGGTCGAGCAGGGCGGGAATAGCTCAGTTGGCTAGAGCATCAGCCTTCCAAGCTGAGGGTCGCGGGTTCGAATCCCGT
>CAZULB010000138.1:0-7327 GCA_964621155.1 uncultured bacterium
AACTGCTGGATGCCGAGGTGAAAGAACGCGCGCGGCATTCCCTTGGAAAGCGCCTGGTGGAAGTGGCGGACCTTGTGCAGCTGTTTGCCGATGTAGCTCGCGCGCACGGCATCCTCGAAGGGTGCGAGCGCCTGCGCCGAGAAGTCATCTTTGACGAGGGAACTGAATAGCTGTTCCGCCGCGAGCATGCCGGACTTGATCGCGAGATGAACGCCCTTGAGCCGTGCCATGTCCACCATCGACGCCGCTTCGCCGATCAGCATGGCGCCGTCGGTGTAGAGCCGTGGCATCGAGTAGTAGCCGCCCGAGCTGATCACCTTGGCGCCGTACGCAACCGCCTTGCCGCCTTCAATCAACTTTGCGACCACCGGGTGCTCTTTGAACTGCTGCATCTGTTCGTGCGGATTGAGGAACGGGTCGCGGTAGTCGAGCGGCGTCACCAGCCCAACCGCAACGAGATTGTTCGCCATCGTGTAGACGAAGGTTCCACCCACGTTGTCGGCGCGGAACGGGTACCCCATGGTGTGAATCACGCGGCCCACGTCGGTGCGGCCGGGGGGAACTTCGAACACTTCTTTGACGCCGGTTTCGAAAACCTGCGGCGAACGGCCTTCGAGCAGCCCGTGGCTGGCGATGAGCTGTTTGGACAGAAAACCGCGCGGCCCGTCGCCGAAAACGGTGACGCGCGCGCGCAGGTCGATGCCGGGCTCGAAGTTGTTCTTGCGCTCGCCGTGCCTGTCGATGCCCTTGTCGCCGGTGCGCACACCCGTCACCTTGCCGTTTTCTTCCAGTATCTCCACGCCCGCAAAACCGGGGAAGATATTCACGCCAGCCGCTTCGACGAGGCCGCCCAGCCAGCGGTTGAACCGGGCCAGCGAAACGATGAGGTTGCCATGGTTGCGAAGCGGCGGCGGCACGATGGGGAAACGCAGCGCATGCTTGCGCGTGAGCAGATATACATCCTCGGCTTCCACCGTGTGCTCGATCGGACAACCCTGTTCGCGATAGTCGGGAATGAGCTCGCTCAAGGCGCTGGGATCGAGGACCGCGCCCGAGAGCGAGTGCGCGCCCACTTCGGCGCCCTTTTCGATGATCGCGATCATGGGGGTGAGTTGCGAGCCCTGGCCGGTCCGGGTGACGCCTTCGTTGTGCGCGTTCACCAACCGTTGCAGGTGCAGCGCACCGGCGAGCGACGCCGCACCGGCGCCGACAAAGAGGACGTCGACTTCGAGCACTTCACGTGTTTCGGACATCTTGCCTCCAGGCAGTTGGGTGCGCGCGATAATAATGCGAACCGCGCTGTGGGGTCAAAGCGTAAGCGCCGAAATGCCTTGACATTGACGCGTAGCTTGGGCACTTTCTGGCGTGCCGCCCGTCGCGGCGGCATTATTTACCTTTCTACTGTTGGTATAGCCGCGCCTCGACAAGCTTCGGTCGGCTTCTAACGGAGTCCTATTGCATGGCAACACGGGTCGTCACCACACCGCTCAACGTCAAGGCCCCCATCCGGGAGCGCGCCTACCTGTTCGAAGTGATGAAGGGACTGGGTATCACCATCACCCATTTCCTGAAGAACATCGCGGATCTGCGTAAGAACAAGGTCGGAATGACCTATCAGTGGCCGGAGGAGCCCACACCGTTGCCCGCGAACCTGCGTGGCGAGCACCGGCTGATGCAGCGTCCCGACGGCACGCCGCGTTGCGTGGCCTGCAACTGCTGTGCGACCGCATGTCCCGCCAACTGCATTGAAATTACCGGAGGCGATACCGGTCATGACGGCGTGGAGAAGTTTCCGGTGAAGTTCGACATCGACATCCTGCAGTGCGTCTACTGCGGGCTGTGCGTCGAAGCCTGCCCGTGCGACGCCATTCGCATGGACACCGGGAAGATCACGGCGGCTTATTATGAGGGTCCGGTCAAGATCCTCGACATCGATTACCTGCTGCAGAATCATCCCGACGGCAAGAGCCCGGTCAGCGAAGCGATCTATTGATATTTGCAGCGTCGCGACGAGCCTGCGCGCCGCGTCACGTACTCACGCGGTTTCGTCGGGAAACATCTTTCCAGGATTCAATATGCCCTCGGGATCGAGGGCATTTTTGATGGCCCGCATCACGCCGAGCTCCGCGGGGGAGAGGGCGATGGGGACGTAGTTCTTCTGTACCCAGCCGATGCCGTGCTCGCCGGAGATCATTCCACCCAGCGCCACCGTCAGTTCGAATATCTCGCGAATCATCGGCGGCAGGCCGTTGTTCCAGGTTTCGTCGCTCATCTCCATCTTCAGGATGTTGACGTGCAGGTTGCCGTCGCCGGCGTGGCCGTAGCACACGGTGCGAATGCCGTGTCGCGCCGCGATCTCCTTGACGCCGAGCAACAGCGCCACCAGATTGGCGCGCGGCACCACCGTGTCTTCCTCTTTGTAGACCGATTCCGATTTCACCGCCACCCCGAGCGAACGCCGCAGCGCCCACAACTCGCCCATGCGCGTGGGCGTGTCCGCCGCGAGCACGTCGGTGGCGCCCTCAGCCATGGCGATCTCGGTGATGCGCTCGGCGTCGCGCTGGATGGCGGCTTCGTCATTGCCGTCGATTTCGATCAGCAGTTGCGCGGCCGCGCTGGCATTGGGAAACGGCTTGTGCAGGTGGCGCTCGGCGATCTCAATGGCGTCGCGTTCCATGAACTCGAGCGCCGACGGAATGATGCCCGCGTGCATGATGGCGGGCACCGTGCGCGCGCATGCCTCCAGCGTGTCGTAAGGAATCAACAGGAGCAGTCGGTGGCGCGGCAGCGGCAGGAGCCGGAAATAGATCTTGGTGATGACGCCGAGTGTGCCTTCGGAGCCGATCAGGAGCTGTGTGAGATTGTAGCCGGTGACGTTCTTGAGGAGCTTGCCACCGTGGCGCACGATGTCACCGTTGGCGAGCACGGCCTCGATGCCGGTCACGAAATCTTTGGTGACGCCGTACTTCACGGCACGTGGGCCGCCTGAGCACTCCGCCAGATTGCCGCCGAGGAAGCAACTGCCGCGGCTGGCGGGGTCGGGTGGATAAAAGAGTCCCGCTGCTTCGACAGCTTCCTGAAATACCTGGGTGATGACACCGGGCTCGACCACCGCCATCAAATTGGTGGTGTCGATCTCCAGGATGCGATTGAGCGCGCGCGTCGAAAGCACGATGCCGCCGTGCACCGCGAGCGCTCCTCCCGAGAGCCCGGTGCCGGCGCCGCGCGGGGTGACCGGCACGCGGTGTCGCGTGGCCAGCTGCATGACCGCGGCGATGCCGGCCGCGTCGCGCGGCGTCACCACGACTTCAGGCGTGAAGACCAGGTCTTCGGTTTCGTCTGAAGCACACAGGGCGAGGGTGTCCTCGTCGACGTGCACGCAATCGGTGCCGAGTGCCGATTGCAGCGCCGCGATCAGCGCGGGGGTGACGGGTTCGAATGGTTTCATGGACAGCGAGAACCAGAGACAAGAAAGCGCGCCTCCAACGAGACGCGCTCTTACTGTACATCGGCAGCCGGGTTCCCGGCTACGGATTCGGGTCGAAAACGCGGATCACGTTGTTGTTGGTGTCCGCGATCCAGAGGCGGCCCTTCCAGTCCACCTCGACGCCGTAGGGAGACGTGAGGGAAACTTTTCGCGCCGACTTGCCGTTTTCGGCGAGCACCTGGTTGGGAGAGAGCGGCGGCGCGCCCAGCGGCCGCCAGTGGCCCACCACGGTGCTGATTCTGCCGCTCGTGTCGACCTTGCGGATGACGTTGTTGCCGGTATCGGCGATGTAAACGTTGCCGCTGGCATCGGCCGCAACGTCACGCGGGAACAACAGGTGTGCCTGAGTGGCGGGCCCGCCGTCGCCGTCGTACGTGGACACCGTGTTGATGTCGTACGGTCCCACGCCGGCAAACTGGTGGATCACGCCGGAAGGATCGACATAGCGCACGCAGTGATTGCGCGTGTCGCAGATGTAGAGATTGCCGAAGCCGTCATAGCAGATCTTGCTGCCCGGATCCGCCACCTGGCCACGGTCGAAATTGAGCAGCGCCGATGTGGCGGGGCCTTCATTGCCCGCAAAACCGAACTGGTACGACAGCGCCGAGCCGTTGATAAGAGGCGGTGTGCCGGCGATGGTATGGATGATTCCGCCCGCATCGATCTTGCGGACGATCATGTTGGCCTGGTCGGCGAAGACAAGTTCTCCGGCACTGTTGAATACGACGCTCACGGGCAGATCGACGAAAGCGGAGACAGCCGTGCGCTCGTCCCCGTTGAACGAGCGCGCGCCGGTTCCGCAAATCCGATCCATGAGTCCCGTGTTGCGATCGAGTCGCATCAGCTCGGAATTGTGCCAGGCGCACAGGATCATGTCCCCATTGGCCGGGTCGAACGCGACCGACGTCGGATGATTGAGCTTGGCCAACGTCGCCACAATGTCTTCGCAAGGTGCGGACGGGCTGGGACACGGATCGCCGAAATCGCCGGTCTCGAAGCCCACCACCAGTTCGCACTTGCCGCCGCTGTCGACCTTGATGATGCGGTGATTGTTCCAGTCGATGATGAAGGGCTCGTGTTCGGGCGAGAAGGCGACGTCGACCGGCCAGTAGAGCTCGGTCTTGGACGGGGCCTTTCCCATGTCGCCGTAGCCCGAGCTTCCGAGGCCGGAATAGACGTACACGGGATCCGTGACCTCTTCTTCCGGAGTCGTGCTCGAGTCCGAGCAGGCGGCAAGCGCGGCCAGAGCCAGTAACAACACTGCCACGCGCAATGGGCTGAATTTCAATTCGGTGCTCCTCAATCGTGCAACTTCACGACGCGAATGCGCTGGTTGTACGTGTCTGCGATGTAGAGATTGCCGTCGGCGTCGAAGCCGATGCCGTACGGACGATTCAGTCTTGCCTCCGTCGCAAGGCCACCATCTCCCGCGAAGCCGGGCTCGCCGGTCCCGGCCACTGTCGTGATGACGTTGGCCGTAAAATCGATGGCCCGGATGCAGTGGTTGGCCATGTCCGCCACGTAAAGCCGCCCATCCGGACCGAACGCGATGTCGCGTGGATAATTGAAGGACGCCAGCATCGGGTCGCCGCCGTCACCAGCGAATGCCGCGTTGCCGTTGCCGGCCACGGTCGTGATGACGTCGGCGCCGAAATCCACGCGGCGAATACGCTGGCTCATGGTGTCGGCGATGTAGAGCCGGCCCTGCGCGTCGAGGGCAAGACCGCCACCGGGATCGGGTGTGGAGCCGGTGGGCTGATTGAGAGTCGCAGCCGACGGGGGACCATCGTCACCGCCGAACGCGCCCGGCGCCAGGCTGCACTTCGGGGTGCCAACGACCGTAGTCACCACGCCCGTGGCACCGTCGATCTTGCGAATGCACTGATTGCGTTGGTCGTTGATGTAGATGGAGCCATCCGCAGCTTCGACGGCGTGTGGAGGCTGGTTGAGAAGCGCCGTCGCGGAGGAGTACTGCTCTCCGTCACCGGAACAGCCGGCCCCGCGCCCGATCAGAACCTTTACTTTTCCGGTGGTCGGGTCCCACTCGCGCAGCTTGTGATTGTGCCAGCACACCACGATCAGGTTACCGTTGCTGCGCTCGAACACTGATACCGGGTGGTTGAGCTCGCAACGGGTGCCGTCGAGATAGGGCGGTATCAGGTCGGATTGAGACTCGCCCACCTCGGGGCCGTCGCCATCGTTGCCGTGTCCGATCACGCTGCGGAACAGACCGTCACTGCCGAGACGCCGGATGCGGTGGTTGTTCCAGTCACTCACGTACACGCCGATGTGGGGCGTGAGCTCGATGTCCATCGGCCAGTAGAAACTGGTTTCGGCACGATTGTGACCGTCGCCATCGTTGCCGGCATGGCCGGTTCCCGCCCAGGTCTGGATCTGGCCCAATGTCATGTCAGCGACATTGACCGGAACCCTGGGCGTGGGTGGCGGCGGTGTAGTCGAATCGTCGGAGCAGGACAGTGCCAGGCACAAGAGCGGCACCACGAGCAGGGAGCGGGAAGTTCTCAACAGCTGTTCCTCCGCAAAGAGCGGTGGCTGCATGGTTTGGAAAGGGGCACTTTATTTTATCATCCGCGTCGAGCCAGCGTCAACGCACGCTCCGGGGGAGAAGCGCCGCGCTCGGGACGATATCGCGAAGACCGGTTAGGGCTTCACGGTAATGGTGCCCGACATGCTGCTACCGTGAATAGTGCAGACATAGCGCGCGGTGCCGGCGGTCATGAACCTGAATCCGTACGTTCCTGTTGTCTTGGGGCCACTATCGAAAGTGAAGTCGCTTGTCCCCGTGGACGTCGCCGTGTGGTTGCCACCGTTCCAGTGCCAGGTGACGCTGTCCCCGGCACTAATTGTCGCCGACGACGGAGAGAAGAAGTTGTCCTTCACCTGGATGGTGCCGCTGAACGCGCCGTCGGTGGGTGGCGCGGTGGAATCATCACCACCGCAGCCCGCGAAAGCGCCGATGACCGCGATGGCGATGGCCGCGAGGAAGAGCGTGCGAGGGATGGCAGATGACATGGATGCCTCCAGAGGTGGTTCGGTATCCTGCAAATATAGCGCCCGCCCCCCGGGGGCGGCAATGGGAGGCCCGGGAAACCGGGAAAGATATGGAAGTCGCCGGGTGAGCATGTATACTGGAACGCAGCTCGGGACGCCTCTGCCTGCGAGGGGCGTCAATTCGTATATACGGCGCCCGCAAACTCGGGTGACACCAGGAGGATTCGATTAAATGGCTCGGCGAAAGATTGCACTGATCGGCGGCGGACAGATTGGTGGAACGCTGGCGCTTGTCGCGGCGCAGCGTGAGCTCGGCGACGTGGTTATTTTCGACGTGGTCGAAGGCATGCCGCAGGGCAAGGCGCTCGACATCATGGAGTCGCGTCCGGTGGACGGTTACGACGTCAACCTGATCGGCACCCAGAGCTACAAGGATCTCGCCGGCGCCGACGTCGTCATCGTCACCGCAGGCTTCCCGCGCAAGCCGGGCATGAGCCGCGACGACCTCCTCAATAAGAACATCGAAATCATTCGAGACGTGGCGGGGAACGTTAAGACGCATTGTCCCAATGCGTTCGTCATCGGCATCTCCAATCCGCTCGATGCGATGGTTTACGCGATGAAGAAGATCACCGGATTTCCGCGTGAACGCGTGGTGGGCATGGCCGGCGTGCTCGATTCGGCGCGGCTGCGCTGCTTCATCGCCATGGAGCTGGGTGTGAGCGTCGAGGACGTCACGGCTTTCGTGCTCGGCGGTCACGGCGACGACATGGTGCCGCTGCCGCGCCTGTGCACAGTGGCCGGCATCCCGATCACCAAGTTGCTGTC
>CAZULB010000139.1:0-7263 GCA_964621155.1 uncultured bacterium
TCCACTTCCAGGTAGTGGTCGCTGAAAGAATGGTTCTGCTCGGGGTCGAGCACCTCGAGCAGCGCCGACGCCGGGTCGCCGCGGAAATCGCTCGACATCTTGTCGATTTCGTCCAACAAAAGCACAGGATTGCGGGTTTGGGCTTTTACCAACGACTGAATAATCCGGCCCGGCATCGAGCCGATGTACGTGCGACGGTGCCCGCGAATCTCCGCCTCGTCGCGCACGCCGCCCAGCGAGAAGCGCACGAACTTGCGCCCCATCGCATCCGCGATGGACTGGCCCAACGACGTCTTCCCCACTCCCGGGGGCCCCACGAAACACAGGATCGGTCCCTTGAGGGACTGCGAGAGCTTCATCACGGCGAGGTATTCGAGGATGCGGTCCTTCACCTTGCGCAGGCCGTAGTGGTCCTGGTCGAGCTGACGCCTGACCTGGTGCAGGTCGAGGCGCTCGTCGGATCGGAGGTTCCACGGCAACGAGAGCATGGTGTCGAGGTAATTGCGCACCACGGTCGCCTCCGGCGACAGCGCCGGCATCTTCGACAAACGATCCAGCTCCTTGAACGCCACTTCCTTGGCGCGCTCGGGCATGCCGGCGTTCTCGATGCGTTCACGCACCTCGTCGACCTCGCTGGTCTCGTCGCCGCCGCCGTGGCCGAGTTCCTTGCGAATCGCCTTGAGCTGCTCGTTGAGGTAGAACTCTTTCTGGTTCTTCTGCACCTGGCTGCGCACCTCGCCCTCGATCTTCTTCTCGAGGCGGAGAATCTCCAGTTCCTCGGCCAGGATGGTGCCGAGCTGGCGGTAGCGGTCGGGGAGATCGACGGCCTCCAGCAGCGGCTGCTTGGATTCGATCTTGGCGATCAGGTGCGACGCAATCGAGTCCGCGAGGCGATCCGGGTCTTCGATGGGAAGCACGGAACGCAGCACTTCGTCGGGGATGCGCTTGTTGAGCTGCACGTACTCCGTGAACTGGGAAGAGACGCTGCGCAGCATGGCTTCCATCTGATTGGAAGCCAGCGGCGCACCGTGCAGAGTGCGCACGTCGGCTTTGAGAAACTTGCGCGTCTTGTGGAAGTGCTGGATCTCACCGCGCGCCACGCCTTCGACCAGAATGCGGATGGTGCCCTCCACCAGCCGCATGAGCTGGAGGATCTTCACCACGGTGCCAACCTGGTAGAGGTCCTCGGGACCGGGATCGTCGACGTTCATCTGGCGCTGGGTCGCCACCAGGAGCAGGCGCTCGCCCTTCATGGCCTCGTCGAGCGCAGCCAGAGAACGCGGCCGTCCCACGAGCAACGGCGTGATCATGCCGGGGAAAATGACTACATCGCGCAAAGGCAGGACCGAAAGGCTTTCGGGCACTCGGACGCTGTCGTCTTCGCGTTCAACGGATGACATGCATGACTCCTCGCTCCCCGTTACGGGGGCGTCACATACACCACGGCACAGCTAAAATCAGGAGGAATGTAAACCCGGGGGCCGAGAACCGATCAAGCTTCTTTTATCCGGCGATCGCGCTGGAGCACGACCTCGGGAGCGGCATGCTTGAGAATCGTGTCCTCGCTGATGACCACCTTGCGTACGTCCGTTCGGGAGGGAATGTCGTACATGAGGTGGAGCATCGTCTCTTCCATCACGGCACGCAGGCCGCGGGCGCCGGTTTCGCGTTGCTTGGCGATACGGGCGATGGCCTTGACGGCGGTTTCGTCGAACACGAGTTCGACATCCTCCATCTGGAAGAGCTTCTTGTACTGCTTGGTCAACGCGTTCTTCGGACGCGTCAAAATCTCGATGAGAGCGGTTTCATCGAGCGGGTTCAGCACGCCCACTACGGGCAGACGGCCGACCAGTTCGGGAATGAGACCGAACTTGATCAGATCCTCGGGCGCCACGTTACGCAGAATGCGGGTGCGCTCGTCGCGGGCGTTCTTGACCTGCTCGCGCCCGAAACCGAGCACCTTCTTGCCGGTGCGCTGCTCGATGACCTTGTCCAGGCCTTCGAACGCCCCGCCGCAGATGAACAGGATGTTCTTGGTGTTGATCTCGATGTAGTTCTGCTGCGGAATCTTGCGGCCGCCCTGCGGGGGCACATTGGCAATGGAACCCTCGAGCATCTTGAGCAGCGCCTGCTGCACGCCTTCGCCGGAAACATCACGCGTAATGGACGGGCTGTCGCTCTTGCGGGCAATCTTGTCGATTTCGTCGATGTAGACGATGCCCTTTTCAGCCGCGGCCACCGACGACCCCGCGTTCTGGTACAGCTTGAGCAGGATGTTTTCTACATCCTCGCCAACGTAGCCGGCCTCGGTAAACGCGGTGGCATCGACGATCGCAAACGGCACCCGGAGAAAACGGGCCAGCGTCTGGGCAAGCAGCGTCTTGCCCGTGCCGGTGGGGCCGAGCAGGAGAATGTTGCTCTTCTCGATCTCGACCTCGTTGGTGGTGCGCTCGTGCATGATGCGCTTGTAGTGGTTGTAGACCGCTACCGAGAGCATCACCTTGGCGTCTTCCTGGCCCACCACGTAGAGGTCGAGGAATTCCTTGATCTCTTTCGGCTTCGGAAATTCGTCGGAATCGAACAGGACCTGCCCCGAGATTTCGTCGTCGAGGATGTCCTTGCACAGCTTGATGCACTCGTTGCAGATGTACACCGACGGGCCCGAGATCAGCTTGGTGACCTCATCCTGTCCGCGGCCGCAGAACGAGCAGCGCAGTATGTGCGGATTTCCGATTTTCTTCTTCACGCGACGTTGGCCTCTTTGTGGTCGGGCAATGCGCCTTCCGGACGGTTGATAAAGATGCTGTCGATGATCCCGTAGTCCCGGGCTTCCTCCGCGCTCATGAAATAGTCGCGGTCGGTGTCTTTCGCAATCTTCTTCACCGGCTGACCCGTGTGGTCGGCCAGCAAGGTATTCAGTCTATCGCGTAGACGCAAGATTTCGCGCGTATAGATTTCGATGGAGGCCGCCTGGCCTTCCGACCCGCCCGAGGGTTGGTGGATCATGACACGCGAATTGGGCAGCCCCGAACGCTTGCCCTTCTTGCCGGCCGCAAGCAGCATGGCCGCCATGCTCGCCGCCTGGCCCATACAGATCGTCGCCACGTCGGGACGGATGTACTGCATGGTGTCGTAGATGGCCATCCCCGACGAAACCGAACCGCCGGGGCTGTTGATATAGAGGTAGATGTCGCGCTCGGCGTCCTCCGCCTCGAGGAAGAGCATCTGGGCCACGATCAGGTTGGCGACCGTGTCATCGATGGGTGTTCCCAGGAAGATGATGCGGTCCTTGAGCAGGCGCGAATAGATGTCGTAGGAGCGCTCGTAGCGCCCCGTCTGCTCAATGACGAAAGGAACCGGTATGTGGAGTCTTTCCGACATTTTCGTTACCAACCTTCGCGTGCGTGCCCTCAATATAACTTAGGTCCGGGCTGCGCACAAAAGAGTAAACTTACGGCCTGCCCTATGCCGATTTCACGACCGCGTGCTCGCGGAGAAATCGCATGGTTTTTTCTTCTACCAGGTCGCTCTCGAACCCCCGCCGGCGCTCCGGGTGCGACACCATCTGACGGATCTCCTCCGGCGTCTTCCCCAACCCCTGTGCCAGGAGCTGAATGCGCTGGTTGACATCATCCGCCGAGAGCTCGATTTTCTCCTGCCGCCGCACGGCGTCCATCACGAAGTACTTCTGGATCATCCGTACCGCCGAACTCCGGAACAACTCCCGGATTTCCTTCTCACGGGCCGGGTCGCTTCCCGAGTTTCCCGTGTGGCGCTTGTCCTCCTCGATCAGCGAATCGAGGTAATTTTCCACCATTACTTCGGGCACCTCGAAAGGGTTCGCCTCGATGATGGCGTCGATGATCTTCTCATCGACTTCGCGCCGGTGGCGAGTTTCTTCTTCCGCGTCGAGCTGCTTGCGAATCCGCAGCTTCAGCTCGAGCAAAGTCCCCGCCGTTTCGTCGATCCGTTTGGCGAAATTGTCATCGAGCTCGGGAAGGAGCTTCTCCTTCACCTCCGAGACTTTCACCTGGAAGGCGCGCTCGGTGCCCGCGACGCGTTCGTCGCCGAAATCCGCCGGGTATTTCACCCGGATTTGCTTTTCTTCTCCGGCCTTCATTCCGGCCAGCCCTTCGCGAAATTCCGCGAGCAGGCTGTCGCTCGAGAGCGCGACAGGATAGTCCTTCGCCCGTGATTTCTCATCGGGCGTTCCGTCGTCGGCCAACGGGACGTAATCAATAACAAGGTGGTCGCCGGCGGCGGCGGGGCGGGTTACGGTATCGAACGCCGCCAGTCGCTCGCGCAGCGATTCCACGGCCTGGTCGACGTCCTGGTCGCTGATGCTGCGACGCGGCACGTCCACCGCCACCTTCTCATATCCCTGAAGCTTGACCTCGGGGCGAACGTCGATCTTGACGTCGAAGGTGACCCCGCCATTGTCGAGCTTGATGTTCTCGAACACCGGCTCGCCCAGCGGGTGCAGGTGCTCTTTGTCCAGCGCCTGCTCGTAGACGTCCGGAAGCAGGTTTCGGACCGCATCGCTCTGGATCACGTCCGCATAGTTCTTTTGCAGGAATCCGGCCGGGACTTTGCCCTTCCGGAAGCCCGGAACGCGGATCTGGCGCTGCATTTCCTTGAGCACCGCTGCCCGTTCTTTTTCCAGTTCCTCGGCCGGGACCTGTACGGAAAGTACCCGCCGGGTCTGGCTGGGGGCCGCCACAGTCACGGCAAAGGCCCGCGCCGGGCCGTGGGTGTGGTGGTGGTGATGGTCGTGGTCGTGGTCGTGCGCGTGATCGTGGCCGTGGTGGTCGTGATCGTGCGCGTGTGTGTCGGTCATTGGATATTCCTCATTATGGTGCGAGAGGGGGGAGTCGAACCCCCACGAGTTTCCCCACTGGAACCTAAATCCAGCGCGTCTGCCAGTTCCGCCACTCTCGCAAGTCTTGAGAATTGGCTTATTTATGCCGGAACCGGGACGGGAATGCTAAGAACGTGGCCGCCCCCGGTCAAGAACAATACCCGGCGCTACTTTAGATACTTCAGAACCACATCCGTATACTCGCTCGTCTTCATCCCGCTCGAGGTTGAGAGCGACTTGATCTCGCCGGAGGTAAGCGCCTTCGTGAGTGCCGTATCCAGCCGCGCGGCGGCCTTCTCGTGCCCCAGGAAGTCGAGCATCATCTGCGTGGCCGACAGGGTGGCCAGCGGACAGATGACACCCTTGCCTGCGTGCTTGGGCGCCGAGCCGTGGATGGGCTCGAACATGCTGACCTTGCCGGGATGTATGTTTCCCGAGGCCGCGATGCCGAGGCCGCCTGATATGGCGGCGCCCAGGTCGGTGATGATGTCACCCATCATGTTGCCGGTAACCGCCACGTCGAACCACTCCGGATTCTTGACCATCCACATGCAGGCGGCATCGATGTAGGCGTGGTCGCGCTCGACGTCCGGGTACTCCTTGCCTACTTCTTCAAAGGTGCGCGTCCAGATTTCCATGGCCCCGATGGCATTGGCCTTGTCGATAAGGGTCAGCTTCTTGCGCTTGTTGCGCTTGCGGGTCAACTCGTACGCGTAACGCACCGCGCGCTCGATGCCCTTGCGCGTCATCATCATCTGCGCGATGGCCACTTCGTCCGGGGTCCCCTTTTTGAAATGCCCGCCGATGCCGATATAGAGGTCTTCGGTGTTTTCACGCACGAACACCATGTCAATGTGCTCGGGCTTCTTGTCCTTGAGCGGGCACAGGTAATCCGCGTAGAGCTTGATGGGCCGCAGATTGATGTACATGTCGAGCTTCCAGCGACAGCCGCCAATGATGGCGCGCTCCAGGATGCCGGTCTCGACGCGCGGATCGCCGATGGCGCCGAGCAGAATGGCGTCCATCTGCTTGAACTCTTCGAGGACGCTCTGCGGCATCAGTTCCCCGGTGCGCAGATAGTGCTCCGCGCCGAAGGGGTAGGTGACACTGTCGAACTGAATGCCGTCGGTTTCAGCGAGCCGGCGCAACACGCGTTGCGCTTCGTCGATCACCTCGGGCCCGACGCCGTCGCCCGGAATTACTGCAATGGTCTGCATGGTTGTCCTTCCATTCTGTACCGCGGCGCCCGAGCCCTGCGTTTTTTCCATGGTTGTTGGTCCTAGCCTTCCCAGCGTTTGATGAGGATTGCGATGCCCTGTCCGCCGCCGATGCATGCGCTCGCGATTCCATACTTCCGCTTGCGCGCGGCCAGCTCGCGCCCGAGGGTCAGCACGAGGCGTGTGCCGGTCGCACCGAGCGGATGCCCGAGCGCGATGGCGCCGCCGTTGACGTTGGTCTTGTCGCGATCGAGACCGAGGTCCTTTTCCACGGCGAGATACTGCGCCGCGAACGCCTCGTTGATTTCGAACAGGTCGATGTCCTGGAGTGAAAGTTTGGTTTTCTCCAACAGGCCCTTGATGGCGGGCGCAGGGCCGATGCCCATTTCGGCCGGCTCGACGCCAACCACGTGCCAGGCCACGATCTCGGCCACCGGCTTCAGGCCGTCGCGTTTGGCCGCATCGGCGCTCGCCAGCACGAGACACGCGGCGCCGTCCACCATGCCGCTGGCATTGCCGGCGGTGACGGTGCCGTCTTCGCCGAAAGCGGGCTTCAACTTCGCGAGCCCGTCGATGGTAGCGTTGATGAAGAAGTGGTCATCGCGCTCGATGGCCGGCCCGCGTTTCTGTTCGACCGGTACAATTTCATCTTTGAACGCCCCGCCGGTCGCGGCTTTCTCGCCGAGGTGCGTGGAGCGCAACGCATACTCGTCCTGTGCCTGCCGCGAGATCCCCATGCGTTTGGCGAGATTTTCCGCCGTTTGCGCCATGAGCAATCCGCAGTAGCTGTCTTTGAGCGCCACCAGCAACGAGTCTTCCAGGTTGCCCTGGCCGAGCTTGAAGCCCGCGCGCGCGCCGCGCACGACGTGCGGCGCCTGGCTCATGTTCTCCATGCCGCCCGCCAGCACGTATTCGGAACCCTCGGCGATGATGTGCGCGCCATTGATAAGGGATTGAATACCGGAACCGCACAAACGATTCACAGTCAGCGCCGGCACGCGAATTGGAACCCCGGCCTTGAGGCCGACGTGACGCGCGCCGTAGATCGCGTCGCCGCTGGTCTGGAGCGCGTTGCCCATCACAACGTGGTCGATACGATCGGCGGGAACGCCGGTCCTGGCGAGCGCGCCTCTGGCAGCGATGGCACCCAGTTCGAGCGCGGAAACGTCCTTGAGCGCGCCGCCCGCG
>CAZULB010000140.1:0-3870 GCA_964621155.1 uncultured bacterium
GCTGAGCGAAATGCGCGACTTCCTGGTCCTTCATCCCGACGACATCGTTTTCATCATTGTGCAGGACGAAGGCGTGACGCCCGCGGATGTCGCAAGCTGCTTCGAGCGCAGCCGCCTGATCGAGATGGTTTACAAAGGTCCGGTGGTGAAGCCGTGGCCCACCCTGCGCGAGATGGTGGAGAGCAACCAGCGCGTGGTCGTCATGGCGGAGAATCACTGGGAAGGCGTGTCGTGGTATCACGGCGCGTTCGAAGTCTGCCAGGAGACGCCGTACCGCTTCCTGAACCTCGACGAAATTTCGAGCCCGAACGCCAACCAGCCCGGCCGCGGCGGTAGCGGTTCGCTGCTCCTCATGAACAACTGGATCGAAACCACGCCCACGCCGCTCCCCAGCAACGCTGAGATCGTGAACTCCTACGACTTTTTACTCAAGCGTGCGCGCGCGTGCAGGAAGCTGCGTGGCATGATGCCCAACCTGATCGCAGTCGATTTTTACAAGACGGGTGATCTGATGCGCGTCGTCGACGCCATGAACGGCGTGGAGCAGCCGCTGACGGCCGAAGCCGCGAAGAAGTAGATGGCTCCGTCAGCGGGATGGTTGGAAGAGCGTGCCCCTCTTGATGACAAGAAAGAGGGTGGCATTGACGATCAAGAGATAGATAGGAAATGCAATCTCGCTGAGAGAGAACAGTTTGAAGGCAGCCAGCGCGGTCAACTGACTGATAAATCCCGCCAGATACGGACCAATTTTCTCCGTCTCGGGTTGATGCCAGGCCTTTACCAGGGTGGGTGCGGCCGCGAGTGCATCGGCAATGATGGATAGAATGATGGCAGCGGCCGCAGACTTGGTCAGCACCCACAGGATGATCGCGCCCACGGAGAACAATCCGCACACATAGTCCAGCCGCCCCAGTTTCCAATAGGCGTTCTGGTTGACGAAAGAGAACGCAAAGATCAGGAGCGGGCCGAGCCCGGCCATGAATACGGGCAGTACCGCCCAGCGCACCCCGTCGCTCAACGACGCCACCGTCGCAATCATGGGGATGACGCCCCATAACAACCACGTGACACGATTGGGTTTGGTTTCGCCGCGCAGCGTGCCGCGGATGTAGGAGAGGACGCCCACCAGTTGAATGACGGCGCCGAGGACGACCAGGTATTGGAACACAGCGGAACGTTCCGGTCGGTTACACGGTGTGCAGGAGTCGGAGCGCGCTCTTGTGGGCAGTGTCGCCGTCTTCGACGCGGCGCACGAGCTCGGCCTCGAAGAATGAGATGTAGTTGCGCAGACCCCGGGTGCGCTGCGTAACTGCTTCGCGCGCAACCGCGAAGAGCAGTTTGGCACCCGCCTCGTTGAACCGCCCGCGCTCGTCCACCATTTCCCGCGGCACCTTCACGTAGCTCGGGCGCTCGTCGTTGAGCGTCCAGTGCCGCGCGAATGAGAATACATCGCACGCCTTCTCACCGGCGGGGATATCCAGTTCACGGCACTGCAAGAGGTGCACCAGCTCGTGCGAGATGGTGTGATAGGAGAGGCGTGATGGGTTGAGCCAGATGCGCGTGCCGCCCGGCACCGCCATGCCGCTTGCCGCCCGCGTCAGTCCCACCGTCACCGTCTCCTTGTCGAGCTCGGGGAAGTACCGGCGCACGTACGACACCATGCGCAGGACGTCGTTCTTCGCGCGGTGCTTGCGCAGCACCGAGCTCGCGATAACGCGCGGCGGGGCGACATCAGGATGAGATAGAAAGGTGAGCTCGAGCTGCTGCACGGGCCCAACCTATCGGAGCCGTGCTAATTCTGTCGAGAATTTGTTTGCGCTTCGACACGAAAAGTCTCGGAAAAGGCGTGACCCGCGAGGTTGATCTTCTTGCGATCGATCGATCCGGTGAGTTGTGCCGTCCCCTCCATCTGGATGAAGAAGGAGCGAGCGTTGGGATCGGCGCGGAAGAGCCCCTGCTTGCCGGTGCCGGTTTCGGATTCAACTCGGCGTGTGACGGCAACCTTCAATTCGAGCGGATCCTGCCCCACGCGGGCGCGCATGCTCACGGCATTGGGTTCGTCGCCGTTCCATTGCACCGCGTAGCTGTGCGTCAATTCGAACGGTCGCGGGCCATCTTTGTCGAAAAGAGCGAACAACACGGGCTGATGCGCGAGCTCCTTCGCCGTGCTCGCGAAGCGGCCGTAGAGGATGCTGACATCGTTGGCCAGGTGCACAACGCCCCAGTCCCACACCGCGTCGCGGAAATGCCCCCAGTTGTGGTCGTGATAGCCCACACCGTCGAGGTCGACACTCCTGCCGTCGAGACGGACATGCCCGGTCATGTGACCGCGTACCACCGGCACCACGTAGCCGAACGCCTTCTTTTCGCCCAGCGGCGTCACCGGCGGGATGTACTGGTGCGGTGTGGCCTCGAGTTCGAGTTCCAGGCTGATCTCGCGGCCGGTCGAGTCGGACACGGCGGCGGCGATGCGATAACGCCCCGCGTCCCACCACACCGAGTTGAGGCCGACGGTGAGGTCGGGCGTCACCGTCGAGGCGGAGATTTCGCGGCCGGGAATCACTCCCACCATGCGCGTGCGCCCACCCTTTTCGTCGACGTACTGCACGAGGACCAGGCCGCGCGAATAGCCGCTCGCCGCAATGTCACCCTCGAACGCCAGTGCGTTGATGGAGACATACAGCGAGCGCCCGGCGTCGTCGTGGTAGTTGAAATAGTGCCACTCGGCCCAGGTCTGGACCGAATCGATCTGCGGCGTGTGAAAGGCGTCGATTTTCGCGAGCAACTGGATGAAATCGGGGTCCTCGTACTCCTTTTCGACGGAAACCGTTCGCGATGGGTCCTCGGCGCCCAGCGCGGCCGGGAACGCGGGCCACAGCGAGGTGAAGCGCGACGGCAGCACGCCATCGATACGCACCAACTGCTCGTGCCCGTCGTGGGTGAGCGTGGCATAGGCGCGCGTGAGCTCGGGCGATACGTTGCGCAGCTCCGGCATGCGCCGCGGCGTGATGACCTCGCGCACGAGATAGCGCGCATTGGGAATGTCGAAGTTCATGGCGGTGACGCCGCCGGTCTTGAGTACGTTGACGTCGATGCCCGCCGGCAACAATACGACGTCGCCGCCACCCGTCAGGTCCTCGTCCATGGCCTGGTCGAGCACGGCGGTTCCCACCGAGAGCAGCACCGTCATCACCATCACGCCCACCGCAAAACCGAGGAGCAGGAACAGGGTTCGATACGGGCGGAAGCGCAGCCCCTTGGTAATGAAAGAAGCGGTGTTCACGCGCGTACCCCTTCCATCTGGATCACGCGATGGCCCAGCTCGGCGGCGTGCGGGTCGTGAGTTGCCATGATCACGGTCAGGCCTCCGCTCTGCAGCTCCTGGATGAGGGCCAGAATGCTCGCGCCGGTCTTGCGGTCGAGCTCGCCGGTGGGTTCGTCGGCGATAATGAGGTCGGGCTGGTTGGAGAGGGCGCGCGCGATGGCAACGCGCTGCATTTCGCCGCCCGAGAGTTGATGGGGACGGTGCTTGAGCCGGTGCCCGAGGCCCACGCGCTCGAGAAGCTTGCGCGCGCGTTCGCTGCGTTCGCGGCGCGGTGTTCCCGCCTCGATCATCGGGAGTTCCACGTTTTCGAACGCGGTCAACATGGGGAGCAGGTAGAAACGTTGAAACACGAAACCGATGCGTCGCAGCCGCAGTTGGGCGCGCCTTTTCTCACTCATGGATGCGACATCCTCGCCGAACACGTGCAGTGTGCCGCTGGTGGGCACGTCGATGCACCCGAACAGGTTGAGCAATGTCGTCTTGCCGCATCCACTCGGGCCCATCAACGCCACGAACTCGCCGCGCGCGATGGAGAGGTCGACGTC
>CAZULB010000140.1:3970-7128 GCA_964621155.1 uncultured bacterium
CCCATGCTGCGCAGCGCCGCGATTTCGCCACGCCGTTCGCCCACGCCGATGGTGAGCACGACGGCGACGAGCAGGAACGTCACCAAGAGGCTGATGGTCGAGAGAATCAAAGCGAATTGCTTGAAGTAAGCCAGCTGGCGTTGCAGCGCGCTCAGAAGCTCGTCCATCGCGTACACGGACAGATCCGGAAACTCGGCGGCCAGTGCCGCGGCCAGTGCGCGCTGTTCATCCAGCGGGACAAACGGTCCCTCTCCGCCACCCGTGAGCTTGGCCAGCACAAACGAAACTGCGTCGGGTTGACTGCGCACCTGCTGCACGGTTGCCAGCGGCAGAATGGCGGTGCGCTGTTGGGGGAGATCGAAAGGGATGTCGATGATCCCGGCCACGCGCGCGACCAGAGCGCTCGAAAACGCAAGCGTGGCTCCGGCGGCATCGCGGTTCAGTTGCAGCGTGTCTCCGATTGCCACATGCAGCGCTTCCGCCGCGTTTCTGTTCAGCAGGATGTCATTTTCCGATACCACATCCTGGCCCTCGACCACGCGGTAGAGCGACTGTTCCTTCCCGCCCACACCGAGTGCGAAGACGGGAATCGAGTCCACGTGCAGCGTGGTGGCCAGCACCGAGAGCGTCCGTTCCACGCGAGCGTCGCGGGCCAGCGCGGTGACTACGCGGCTGCTCTCGTCAATCACCGCGTCCGTGGTGAAGGGGAGGGTGCCACGCGGGCACACGCGCACTTCGTAACCCACCGAAGCGAGCACGCGGTAGAACGTCTTCTCCATGCCGCGCGACAGCATCAGCATGTCGGCCAGGAGTGCCACCGCGATCGACAGCGCGAGCACCGTGAACACGGTGCGCAGGCGATGGCGGATGACATTTCGAAATGCGACACGCACCATCATCGTCCCAGTACCTCGTTGATGTCCGACTTGAATAGATACGTCGTCGCCAGGGAGCCGAGCACCACGCCGACCGCCGAGGCAATGCCAAAGGCGAGTGCGATGTGCCATCCTTCGATCGAGGAGAAAACCAGATTGGTGGAAAAGTAATTCCGATAGTAGGCATTCACGAGCCGCGAGACGAGAAATGCAATCCCCACGCCGGCCGCCGCGCCCACGTTGGCAAGCAGGACGGTCTCGCCGATCACCACGGTGTAGATGCGTCGCTTCGAAATGCCGATCACGCGCAATACGCCCAGCGAGCGACGCAGCTCCTGTACCTGCAAGAGCACGATGGCAGCGAGAAAGGCGGCGCCGGTCAGAATGGAAAGAAACGAAATGGCTTTGTGGAAGTTGGAGATCACCACGAAGGTCTGCGACGATGCGCGCGCCACGTCGGCCGCGCGATGGGCCCGAAAGCCAAGCTCGGTGGCATTGAGTGCTTCCACCAGCGAGTCTGGATTTGCGCCCGGCGCGAGCGAGAGCACGACGCGGCTCACACGGTCGTCACGGCCGCTGAATTGCTCGAGGTCGGGAAGCGCCATCCACGCCTGGCGGCTGGTCCGCGAGATTCCGGCCGGATCGGGCGGCGGCGTGTAGAAACCACCGATCACGAACGACTCCGTCCTCGTGGCACCCGGGAGGCGAAGTTGCACCGTGTCGCCGGCCGCGAGGCGCATGTCGTGCGCGAGACCGGACTCAACCACGATGGGGCGCGGCGCGGCTGCCGCGGCACCCAGACATGCGCACACGAGGAGGCCGGCGACGAGGACAACGCGGGAACAGGAGAGAGATGACATTGATTGCGTTTGCAAGCCCGTTGGATTAGGTTTCTGCACCGGATTGTATCAGACTCCGAAACCATGAAGCTCATTCTCTTCGACATCGACGGAACCCTGGTGGATTGCGGCGGCCAGGCCCGCAACGCGTTTGCGGACGCGCTGCAGCACGTGATGGGCACCACCGGCGGCCTTTCACACTACGATTTCTCCGGCAAGCTCGATCCGCGCATCGTGAGCGATCTGCTCACGGGCATGGGCCTCTCGCGCGAGGATGCGCTGCGCAGGCTGCCCGACATACGCGCAGAATATCTGCACCGTCTCGAGCGTGATCTACACGTGGAGAAGATGCGCTTGCTCCCGGGAATCAGCCAGCTTCTCGACGCGCTCATGGCGCGTGACGATGTCGCACTGGGTTTGCTGACCGGCAACTGGGAAACCGGCGGGCGCATCAAGATCGGCCGCTACGATTTGAATCGCTACTTTCCGTTCGGCAGCTTCGGCGACGACGGTTTCGATCGCAACGAGCTGCCGCCGATTGCGATGGAGCGTGCCGCAGCCGTGCACGGACGCAACTTTCCGGCGCACGACACTATTATTGTCGGCGATTCCATTCTGGACGTGGCCTGCGCGCGTGCGCACGGCATCCGTTGCCTCGCGGTGGCCACCGGAAAGACGTCGATGGACGAGCTGGCGGCGACAAAGCCCGATTGGCTGGAGGAAGATCTGTCCGAAGGGGTTCAGCACAAAGCCTTTAGCTGACGGCTGCGTGGGGAAAAACGACCTTGCTTCCCACCCCGGCCGCCACTAATATGGTTGAGGACTCTTTTAAAGCTGGTCCGGGAGATCAGCAAGGGGTCATAAAGGACATCGGCGCACCGTTGCGCCGCCGCTCTTACCCCTCCTGAAGTTGTCCGGAGGGTTTTTTTGTGCCCTCCGATGGTCTCCCGCAGCTTGATCCGGCGGCCCTGAAGCCCCGGCGACCTGGCCCGATCGTCTCTAAAGCCCATGTCCGTCTATTATAAGGCTGTCCTGCTCGACAAAGACGCCATCCGCCGCGCCATCAAGCGCATTGCCCACGAGATCGTGGAGCGCAATGGCGGTGTCGACGAACTCGTGATCGTGGGAATTCGCCGGCGCGGCGTCCCGCTCGCCAAGCGCATCGCCGACACCATCGCGCAGATGGAGGAGTGCAACGTCCCCATCGGGGCGCTCGACATCACCCTCTACCGCGACGATTTCCAGAACGTCTTGAAGCACCCGCAGGTCGGGAAAACCGAAATCAAGGACGACATCACCAACCGCGTGGTCGTGCTCGTCGATGACGTGCTCTTCACCGGCCGCACCATCCGCGCCGCCATGGATAGCCTGATCGATCTGGGGCGACCCGCGGAAATTCAGCTGGCGGTGCTGGTCGATCGCGGCCATCGGCAACTGCCGATCA
>CAZULB010000141.1:0-7082 GCA_964621155.1 uncultured bacterium
CGTTGTGGAAGTCGCCGATCCAGAGAGAATCGTGCAATGCCTGCGCCCCGGGCGGGACCGGGTGGGCGTCCCCGGTGGCGCGGTTGAGCATCCGGTCCACAGGATTGACGGCCAGCACCGAGGCTACGAGCAGGAGCGCGATGCTGGTCAGGCTGAGAAAAAAGCGTCGCATGGGGACCAGAGAGTAGCGGAGGCGGGAAAAAAAGAAACGAGAGTAAAGCCCCCAACTGCCGTGCGTAGATCGCCCATCAGAGGCTCATGCGGCAACCGTAGGCTATCCAATAGCGTGAGGAGCGGAAGCGCACAAGAAGGCGAGGGATTGCTCTCGTTTGAGAGATTCTAGAAAAGCCCGGGGGCGATTGTCAATCAGGTAGGTACGGAGAAAGAGGCGTTGGTGTGCCGTAAAGAGGCGCGCACCTCACGTAGAAGATGAACTGGTGGCGGCGGTGTCCCCGGGTGTCGCGTTGGCCGAACGGGCATCCAGGAACACCGCGCGCGGTTAGCGTTTTCTAAGCCACCAGAACAAGTCGACGAGCTCGATTCGCATTAGGGGCACCCCTTTCAAAGGAGAACCTGAATCAACCCATCGGCGCGACGCCAAACGGAGCCGCGTCAGCGAGGGGTGTCGCATACGCCATGCCCCGGGTCGGAACGACCGGGACCAGGGAGTTAGCACAAGCCCCTAAGCGCTTTTCCTCAGTGCGATTACGCTTGTCAGGTCGTCGTCGCGACGGCCCTGGCCGAAGGCGGTGATGGTCGAGAGGAGTGCATTTTGCAATTGCTCGGGTGGTAAGTTCCGGTTCGCCCGGATGAAGTGGACCAGGCGATCCTCGCCGAATTCCTGCCCGGAGGCATCGTGTTGCTCGGTAACGCCGTCGGTATAGAGGAAGAGCAGATCGCCCGGCTGGAAGGCCACGGTGCCCTCGTAGAAGCGGTGCAGGCGGCTGGCTCCCAGCACCATGCCGCCGTTGCCGAGGCGGTCGATGAAGCCACGCGTAGAGAGCAGGGCGGGGCACTGGCCGGCGTTCGAGAACGTAAGCGTCGAGCGCGACAGGTCGAGCACGCCGCAGAAGAAGGTGGCGAACTGACCCGGCTTGGCGTGGTCGATCAAATAGTCGTTGAGCTCCTGGTTGAGCGCGGCGGGGGCCAGTCCGCCCTTGAGCGCGCGGTTCTTGAAGACTGCCTGCAAGGAGGCCATCAACATGGCGGCCGGAATTCCTTTCCCACTCACATCGCCGATCGCAATGACGATGCGTTCGTCGTCGAGGGCAAAGTAGTCGTAGTAGTCGCCACCCACTTCGGTCGAGCTCACCATCTGGCCGTGCAGCTCGACACCATTGTGGCGTGGAGGTGAAGCGGGGAGCAGCGCGCGCTGGATCTCGCGCGCCAGCAGCACCTCGCTCTTGAGGCGCTCCTTTTCCACCATGGACTTTACGAGCTCTGTGTTTTCGATCACCAGCGCCAGTTGCTCGCCGAACGTTTCCAAAAGTTCTCCGTCGGCGCGTCCGTACACGAGACCGGAGCGCTTCTGTCCCAGCAGAGCAACGCCAAGGAGCCGGTCGGGCGCGGCGATGGGCACGCACACCGAGAGCGATGGAACCCGCAACATGATGCGCGAAGCGGTATCCAACTGCGGCCGTTCCCACGAACGGTCCAGGAACTCGACCAGCAGCGGGGTGCGGTAGCGCGTGAAATACCTCCCGAGAAAGCAATCCGGATTGAACTCGCCCGGCAGCGCGTTCACCGCGCCGGTCGAGCGCACAAGCGAGAGCGCGCGGTCGCTGCCGCGCAGATAGACAGCCGCGAACGACGGGTGCAGCAGCGCCTCGCAGCGGTCGAGGAAATGATCCAGCATTTCTTCGGGATTGGTGGTGCGCGACACGCGCCGCCCGAAGTCGATTACTTCCTGCTTGTAGACAAACTCGGCCCGGTAGAATACGCGGTCGACGATCTGCTGCAGGCGCGTGCGCAGCGGCGCAAACACGATGGCAAGCACCAGCACGGCGGCCGGCATCCAGGCAAATTCGGACAAGCCCAGCTCGCGCGAGAGGAAGCCCCCGACGGTGTGCACGACCACGTAGTAGCCCGCCACCAGCAGTCCGGTAAGGAGTGCGTAGAAGAGGCTCTTGCGCACCACGGTGTTGAGCTCGATGGCGCCGTGTTTGAGGATCGAGTACCCGAAGCCGAGCGGAACGAGACCGAGGCACAGTTCGGCGACGAGTGTCCCGCGCGCGGCCGCGCCCTTGACGATGCTGGCATACAAGGTCGTGGCTGCGAAGGGCGTCAGCCCCACCAGCGTTGACGCAATCACGACACGCAGCTTCTGCTTCTGCGCGCGCGGCGCGCGACGGTACGACCGGATGAACACGGCGAGCGAGGCAATGACGTAGGTCGCGAAGTACACGGCCGAAGCGGTGAGCAGCACGGTTTCCGCCGAGTCGTATGGCGGACGCAGCGTGAAACGGCGCACCGCAAGAAAGGCGCTCAAGACGACGAGCAGCACGGCGGGGATGTAGAGCCGGCCCGTGCGCCACGCGCCGTGCTTCCCGTCGCGACCGCCGCGATCGGGGAAACGGAGGAAGAAATGCAGCAACGTGGCAGGGAAGACGAGCACGAACGCGTCGCCGGCGATCTCTCCCGCGAGCTGGAGAGCGGGGCTCGCCGACGCGGGCCGGTCGGTGAGCAGATACGCGAGAATCGATGAGTTCGCGGCGAAAAGCGCGCCCAGCGTGTCGGGCCGTCGCAGATAGACCCAGAGCCCCACGCTCAAGAAGGCGAGGGCAAGCAGCAACAGGCCGGCGCGTTCCACCAGCAGTGAACGCGGCGCGCGAATGTAGTGAACCATGGCGTGAACCGCAACGCCATCGCGGCGCAGCTCAAAGTCCTGCGGAGCAAATCCGCGATTGCTGGCAACGAGATACTGGTAGTGGGCGAGATTGCGGAGCCGTTCGCCGTTTACGGCTACGAGCGCGTCGCCGGCGCGGACGCCGGCCTCCACATTGGGCCCATCGGCGCGAACATTCTGCACCGTGAGGTTCTGGGTCTCGATGCCGGAAAAGGGGGAGGCAACGCGCTCGTGCGCGCCCGGGATCTCGAGCAGCAGGATGGAAAATACGAACACGAGAAGCGCTGGTCGCAGCGCCGCGCCGAGGCGATCACGAGGCTGGATGCTCCGGGCTCGGGACGTCATGGATGCCTCCTCATGCGGCAGCGCCGCCAAGAACGAGAGCGTGGCGACGAGGTGTTTGAAGTGTCAAGGGATTCCCGGCGCGCCGGAGCCCGCGCCGGCCGCGCAGAATCGCGTTGCGGGGGCGGTTGTGCTATGCTACTCTACGAATTCTAAATCAATTACCTCGTATTGCTCAGGAGTTACACAGGAATGACGACGACCACCGCGCGCCGCGCCAAAAAGAATCTCAAGGAAGACCAGCTGGTCACCACCACATTTCGCCTGACCGATTGGGCCCAGGCCCATTTCAATCAGGTCATCATCGGCGTCGTGGCGCTGGTGGCCGTGGTTGCCGTCCTCGTGTTCGTCGCCAACAGCCGCGAAAGCGGTGCCAAGCAGGCTGAGCGCCAGATGGGCGATGCCATGACGATGATGGCGCAGGGCGAGTATGCGAGCGCCAAAGGCAGTTTCCAGCAGGTGAGCGAGCGCTTCGGAGGCGCCCAGGGTGCAGCCGCGCGTTTCTTCAAGGCCGAGTGCGAACTCAAGCAGAGCGATTACCAGGCCGCTGCTGACGACTACGATGCGTACCTCGCGCGCGTGAAGGACTACCCGCTTTTCGAGGCTGCGGCGCTGATGGGAAAGGCGCTCGCGCTGGAAGGCCTCGAGAACTACATCGAAGCCGCCAACGCCATGGCGGCCGCCGCCGACAAGCTCGACGCGAAAGACCCGCGGCGCTTTGATGCTCTCTTCAGCGCCGGTGAGTTCTATCAGCGCGCCGGCCGCGTGAACGACGCGGTCAAATACTTCGAGATGGTTGCGAAGGAAGGGACGGGCGACCTCAAGGATCGCGCCACCATCGCAGCCGCGATGTTGAAGTAGCCCCAGGGGCGGAGGTTGCCGTTGGCATCACGATCTCCCGCCACGGATCTCGATCGCACCACACCCGCCGACCACGAGCGCTGGTACGCAGCCGTCGGCTACCTTTTCTTCCTCTGTTTTCTGGCCCTGTGGAAATCGCGTCAGAGTACGTTCGTGCGTTTTCACGCGCGCCAGGCCTTTCTCTTGTTCCTGGCCGAGTGTGTGGCCTTCATTGCCCTCGTGGTCATCGATCGGACGGTGGGGAGGCTACCCTTCGTGGGGCTGATTCTCGTCGTGATCGCGCAGGTGTTCGTTTATCTCACGGCGCTGTTTCTCTCCGTGACCGGATTCGTAAAAGCCCTCTTTGGTGAGTTGTGGCCGATGCCGTTCTTCGGCCCATATCGAGAGAGAATTCCACCGCTCTGAAAGTCTCGGGATTGAGGCCGGGGAGCCGCGCGACGGCTTTCGCAGGCAGCCTAACGGCCGTCTGTCTGATGGCGCATAAGATACATTATGTTAACTAAGCTCTGTGGCCTATGGGGGGTGAGCCGCAGCCGACGCACAGCTCGCCTCCGAAGTTCACCACGCCCATAGGCCGCAGACTTCTGGTTAGACACGATGTATGTGCAGATTGCGCCGCGCCGCCCATCCCGGCCACGGCGAATTCAGTGCGGATTACACAACAACGTTTACGAGTCGATTCTGAATCACGATGATCTTCTTGGGGTCGCGTCCCGCGAGTTCTTCGATCACACGCGGGTGCCTGAGCGCGATGGCTTTCATCTGATCCGGCTGTGTGTCCGAAGGCACGGGTTCGCGGGCGCGGATCTTGGAGTTGACCTGGATCACAAGGTCGAATTGTTCGGCCTTCACGAACGAAGGATTGGCGACGGGCATGGCCATCTTGAAGATGGATTGCTTGTGGCCGGTGCGCTCCCAGAGCTCTTCGCAGATGTGCGGCGTCATGGGCGCCAGCAGCCGCAGGAGCGCGTCGAAGGCGAAGCGCAGCAATTCGGCGCGCTGCGGGCTGCCCGATGCCACCGGCTCTTCGCCGAACGGCGCCAGCATGTTGTTGAGCTCCATGAGCGCGCTGATGGCGGTATTGAAGCGGAAATGGTCGCTGACGTCGTTCTGGACCCGATCGATGGCCCAGTGCGTCTTGCGGAACAATTCGCGCTCAGCCGGCGTGAGCCCGGCCTCGTCGATGGAGGCGCTGGCGGGCTTCGCCAGGACATTTGTCTGCGCCTCGTAGAAGCGCCAGATACGATTCAAAAAGCGATAACAACCCTCGACGCTTTCGTCGTTCCATTCGCTGTCGCGCTCGGGCGGCGCCAGGAACAGGATGTACAGGCGCATGGTGTCGGCGCCCATGGGACCAATAATGGTGTCGGGCGGCACCACGTTGCCGCGGCTCTTCGACATCTTTATCCCGTTCTTCTGGATCATGCCCTGCGTGAACAGGCGCGCGAAGGGCTCCGCAAACGAGATGAAGCCACGCGACTTCAGAAAATGGGTGATGAAGCGCGCGTAAAGTAGATGCAGAATCGCGTGTTCCACACCTCCGATGTACTGATCGACCGGAAGCCAGGAATCACATAACTGCTTGTCGAACGGCTGGGTTGAGTCCTTCGGGCTCAAGTAACGCATGAAGTACCAGCTGGAGTCGACGAAGGTGTCCATGGTGTCGGTGTCGCGCTCGGCCTGGCCGGCGCACTGCGGACATTTCACGACCCGGAAGGCATCGCTCGTGGCCAGCGGGCTCTTGCCGTCGCCGCGTGGCCGGAAGTCGATGTCGTTGGGCAGCACCACCGGGAGCTCCGATTCCGGCACCGGCACAATGCCGCACTTCGGGCAATGGATCATCGGGATGGGTGCGCCCCAGTAGCGCTGGCGCGAGATGAGCCAGTCGCGCAGGCGATAGTTCACGCGGCGCCGGCCGAGGCCGCGCATCTCGAGCTCTCCGGCGATCTTCTCGAACGCATCGTGCTGCGCAAGCCCGTTGAAGCGATCGCTGTTCACCAGCACACCATCGCCGGCATACGACGACGTGGGAAGCGCCGCGGAAGCGGCGCCGCCAAAGCGGACCACCTCTCGTACCGGGAGCTCGTAGCGCATCGCGAACTCATAGTCACGCTCATCGTGTCCGGGCACCGCCATGATCGCACCGGTGCCGTATTCCATCAGCACGTAGGGCGCAATCCAGATGGGAACTGCTTCCCCACTTACCGGATTGATGGCGTAGGCGTCGAGGAACACGCCATCCTTCCCCGGTTCTACACGCGCCTTGCCGGAGAGTTTGTCGGCCTGGTAGCGCGCAATCGCGGCACGAAATTCCGGCTCGCGCTTCGTGCCCGCAACGAGACGTTCCACTTCCGGGTGTTGCGGGGACAGCACGAGAAAGGTCGCGCCGAAAACAGTGTCGGGACGCGTCGTGAAACATGTGATGCGACGTTCGGTGCCTTTGACGGTGAATTCGATCTCGACGCCCGTGCTGCGGTCGATCCAGTTCTTCTGCATGGTGACGACGCGATCCGGCCAGTCTGCGAGCGTGTCGAGATCGGCCAGCAATTCGTCGGCAAACGCGGTGATCTTGAAGAACCACTGCTCGAGGTGGCGTTCCTCGATGGGCGTGCCGCAGCGCTCGCACGCGCCGTCGACCACCTGCTCGTTGGCGAGCACGGTCTTGTCCTTCGGGCACCAGTTGACGGAGGCGGCCTTGCGGTATGCCAGCCCCGCTTTGAACAGCTGCAGGAACAACCACTGCGTCCACTGGTAGTAGTCGGGTTCGCACGATGTGACTTCGCGCTCCCAGTCGTACACCACGCCCCAGTGGTGGAACTGTTCCTTCATGCGCTTGATGTTGTCGCGGGTCCACTGCGCGGGATGGATATCGCGCTGGATGGCGGCATTCTCCGCCGGCAGGCCGAAGGCGTCCCAACCCATGGGGGCGAGAACTTCATAGCCGGCCATCTTTTTGAAGCGCGCCAGCGCGTCACCGATGATGTAGTTGCGCCCGTGCCCCACGTGCAGCTCTCCCGAGGGGTACGGGAACATC
>CAZULB010000142.1:0-7035 GCA_964621155.1 uncultured bacterium
CGGCCTTGTTCGCCCAGTCGGGATCCGCCGTGATGGCGCGACACAGCGCGATGAGGTCGGCCTTTCCATCGGCGAGGATCTGCTCGGCGAAGGCGGGTTCATTGATGGCGCCTACCGCGATGATGGGGATCTTCACCTCGTTCTTGATGGCAGCGGCCAGGTGCACCAGGTTGCCATACGGGAAGTGGGTCGGCGCGCAGGTGTGTTCCCACACCTCTCCGGTGCCGCCGGAGACTTCAATGGCATCGATGCCGGCATCTTCCAGCCATTTGCAGAATTGAATCGACTCTTCCAGGGTCACGCCGTCCTTGACGTAGTCTTCGGCGGAGATCTTGTAGATGAGCGGGAAACGGGGACCCACCTTGGCGCGCGTGCGGCGCACAATTTCCAGACCGAAGCGCGCTCGATTGGCGAGTGACCCACCCCACTTGTCGGTGCGGTGATTGGCTTCGCGGGAGAGAAATTCGGCAGGCAGGTAGCCGTGCGCGCCGTGATATTCGATGCAGTCGAAGCCGGCTCGCTGGGCGCGATCGACCGCCTCGGCAAACGCGTCCAGTATAGACTCGATTTCGTCTTCTTCTATCGCGCGCGGTTGCACCCGGAAGTAGCCGTCCTGCCGAGGGGAGGGCGCTACCGGCATCTTTTCGCGGACCAAACACTGGCGGCCGGCGTGAATTAGCTGAATGCCGGCTTTCGCCCCGTTCATCTTGATCGTTTCGGCGAGATGCCACAGCCCACCCAGCGCGTATTCGGAATCCAGCGTCGGTTCCCCGTACTGCAGGCGCGAGTTGACGTCTACTGATGACGCTTCGACCAGACACAGCCCGACGCCGCCCGCCGCTTCGACGGCGTAGTGGTCCAACAGTAATTGAGTCACGACCCCGTCTTTCGGTGACGCGTACAAGGTCGTGTTCGCGGCGCGGACGATGCGATTCTTCAAGTGCATGCTGCCGATCCGCGTGGGTTCGAACAGTCGCTTGTACATGCGATACCTCCGTTTCCTGTGTGAGTCGTGGTTGGCACGTGGGTGCGGCGGCGCGCACGAATCCAGGTGTTGCGAGCCGGTGGTGGCAGCAGTATAGTCGGCCGAGTGAAAAATGAACGAGAATTTTTCACTCGCCGCACGGCCAGGACGACCCTCCCGGTCGGCCGTTGGGGTGCGCCGGTACCCGACCAATGCCCGCTTCGAGTGGCCGCGAGGACTGCTTGGGCGACCGATAGAATGAGGTTTGGGAAACATGCAGTACGTGCTAGGCGTGGACATCGGCGGGACGTTTACGGATTTCTCGCTCTTCGATGACAAGGGCGGAATTACCTTGTGGAAGGAGCCATCGACGCCGCGCGACTCGTCCGCCGCGATACGCAAAGGCATCGCCGCGCTCGCCGAGCAGACTGGCGGCGACGTAGAAGCGTTTCTCAAACGCCTCGACCTGTTCGTGCACGGCCAGACCATCGCCACGAACACGGTGATCCAGCGGAACGGACCGAAAACCGCGTTGCTGTGCACTCAGGGTTTCCGGGACATCATCCATTTCCGCGACGGCTTCAAGCCCGAGCGCTACAACATTCAGCTCCAACCGCCAGAGGATTTCGTCCCGCGATATCTGCGCCTTCCGGTCACGGAGCGGGTGAATTATGCGGGCGAAATCCAGATCCCACTCGATGAAGCGAGCGTGCTCACCGCAGCCGCGAAATTGCGCGACGAGAAAGTGGAGTCCGTAGCAGTCGCGTTTCTGTGGTCGATCATCAACCCCGCCCATGAGCAACGGGTCAAAGCCATTCTCGCGCAGGAGCTGCCGGGCGTGCCGGTGGTGCTGAGTTCGGACGTGTTGCCGATGATTCGCGAATGGGAACGCACCACCTGTACCATCCTGAGCGCCTACGTGCTACCCGGCGTAGGGCGCTACATGGTGGAGCTCGAGAAGTTCCTGCACGCGCATGGATTCCCCCATCCGCTCCTCATCATGCAGCTCAACGGGGGATGTTCCACCGTGAGCAAGGTGTTGCAGCGCCCGATCAATTCACTCGCCTCCGGTCCGGCGGCCGCGCCCGTCGCAGGGCTCTACTGCTCGCAACGCATCGGCATTCCCAACGTCATCACGATCGACATGGGCGGCACCAGCTTCGATGTGTCGATGGTGACGGATGGCGCGCCGACGCTTACGCGCGAACTGCGGGTGCACGACATGCCCGTGGGCGTGGCCGCCGTCGACGTGCATTCCATCGGTGCGGGGGGCGGCAGTATTGCGTGGATCGACAAAGGCGGCGCTTTGCAGGTGGGTCCGCGGAGCGCCGGCGCCGAGCCCGGTCCCGCATGTTACGGACAAGGCGGCACGGCGCCGACGTGTACCGATGCGAACGTGGTGCTGGGCTACATCAATCCCGAGTACTTTCTCGGCGGTCGGCGCACCATCGATCCGGAATTGTCGCGCGCCGCCATCGACACGCATGTCGCGCAACCGCTCGGGCTTACCGTGCCCCAGGCCGCGCACGGCATTTTCCGCATCATCAATAACAACATGGTCGATGCGATCCGCGTCGTATCCATCGAACGTGGCATCGATCCGCGCCACTACGCGCTGGTCGTGGGCGGTGGCGCCGGTGCTATCCACGCCGGAGTGCTCGGGCGCACACTGGGCATGAAGAAAGCGATAATTCCCCGCTATAGCGGCGTGTTCTGCTCGTTCGGCATGATTGTGTCGGACGTGCGTCACGACTATATGCAGGCGTTCGCCACCAACACCGCGCATTTCGATCTTGAGGGAGCGAACCAGGTGATCGCCGAACTGGAACGGCGCGCGATGCACGATATGGTCGAAGAAGGCTTCCCGGAAGGCGAAGTTGTGCTGACGCGCTTCGCGGACGCCAAATACCCGGCACAGATCCACGAACTCACCATTCCGGTGCGCGCGGGTGGCGAGTTGAAACCCGATGACGTCAAGGCGATGGAAAACGCATTCCATGCGCTGCATGAACGCATGTTCACCTATAACGTCACCGAAAGCTCCGTCGATTTGTTCCACTGGCGGGTGGTCGCGCATCGCAAGGTCAAGCCCCCCGAGGCGCCGGTCGCGGCCGCCGGCGGCCGCGCGCTCGAGGCGACGAGCAAAGGGACCCGCAGCGTATACTTCGGAGACATCGATGACTATCGTGAAACCAGGATTTACGATGGCGATACGTTCGTTCCGGGCATGTCGGTCATGGGGCCGGCGGTGATCGAGCAGGCGACTACGACTATCGTGGTGTTTCCTGGGCAGAAGCTCGAAGTCAACGAATACGGCGACTTCGTCATGGACCTCTAATTTATGCGGAGGATAGACCTATGAGTACCGTCAACCCAGTCGACCGCCTGGCGCCAAAGTCCGGCGATTTTGGGCTGCTCGCGGCTGAGAACATTGACCCGATCACGTTCTCGGTCATCCTGAACCGATTCAATACAATCGCACGTGAGATGACGCTCGCGCTCGAATATACCTCCTGGACGTCCATTCTCGCGCTCGCTCGCGATTTCTCCTGCGCGATTTACGACGCCAAGGGGAGACAGGTCGCGATGATGGACGCGCTGCCCATTCACTGCAATTCTCTGCACGTGATTTTGGGTTCGATGGTGAAAGCGTTCGAAGGCAAGGTGTATGACGGTGACGTCATTGTCAGCAACGATCCTTACAGTGGAAACACGCACGTCGGCGACTTCGTCACCGCGTGTCCGGTGTTCTACAAGGGTGAGCATCTATTCTGGGCGGTGACCAAAGGCCACCAACTCGACTGCGGCGCGTATGAGGCGACGAGCGTCGCGCCCAGCGCGAAGGACGTATGGCAGGAAGCGCTGCAGTTGCCGCCGATCAAGTTCTATGAACGCGGCGAACCGCGCCAGGATGTCATCAACATGTATCTCGCGAACGTGCGTTACCGGGATCTGCTGTACGGTGATCTGAAAGCGCAGCTAGGTTCGATCTGGACAGGTCGGCGGCGCATGATCGAACTCGTCGACGAATACGGCCCTGAGGAACTCGCGCAGTACGTCGAAGCCATCATGGACTATGCCGATCGCCGCACGTCCGAAGAGATCCGCGCGATCCCGGACGGTACCTACGAGGCGGAATCGTGGATCGACTCTGACGGGATGGGCAATACCAACCTGCTCGTGAAGGCCGCCGTGACCGTGAAGGGCGATCGCATTCATGTTGATTTCGCTGGCAGTGCGCCGCAAGGTAAGGGTGGTACCAACGGGACCCGCGGAGTTATGGAAGCCTCGGCGGGGCTCCCCATCCTGACCGCCATCGATCCCGACATCCCGCACAACGACGGTTGCCTGCGTCACATCACCTGCGAGGCACCGGAAGGATCCATCGTCCTCGCGAAGTATCCGGCGGCGACCGCAATGGCGACTTTGTGTCCCGCTGGCCAGGAACAGGAAGTTGTGTGGAAGGCGCTCGCCAAAGCGGCACCCGAACGGGCGTCCGCGGGTTATGGCGGCTTCCATTGCATCCCCTCCATTTCCGGCGTCGACCGGCGAGGCAAGCAGCCCGCCGAATGGGCCGCCATGTTTTTCAACGGCGGTTCGGGTGGAGGTGCGTCGAAGAATGCCGACGGCTGGCCGCTCATCATGACCTCCTCCGGACTGGGGGGCCTCAAGATCATCAGCACGGAGATGAGCGAGCTGCTCTACCCGATCATGATCGATCACCACGAGATCGAACAGGATTCCATGGGCCACGGCGCCACGATCGGGGGTGCCGGCATTCGTATCCGCGTGCGGCCGTACGACACCCCGATGGCGTGCCACAACACCGGCGACGGCTGCGCCAATCCACCGTTCGGGCTCTTTGGCGGCACCCCGGGTATCGGGGGCGGGAATTACCGTGAGAATCTCGCGACGGGTCATCGGGATTACTGTTCGGCCAAGGGCTATCTCGAGATTAAGCCGGGCGAAGCCTGGGTGGGTGTCTCTTCCGGCGGCGGCGGCTACGGAGATCCGTTGACCCGACCGGCGGAGAAAGTGTATGAACACGTGCGCGATGGAATCATCCGTGTCGGCACTGCACGCGACATCTACGGCGTCGTGATGGATCCGGTGACGTGCTTGCTCGATGCCGAGGCGACCGCACGTCGGCGCGCGGAACTGGCCGCCGCTCGGGGCGAGCTTCCGATTATCCAGCCGACGACACCGAACTATTCGACGTGGCTCAAAGACAACATGCGAGAGGGTGACGACTACCTGCTCGACCCGTTGCCATGATGTAGACGATGGTGGTTGCGGACGGTTCATCGTTAGATCCGGAGCAACCGGGGTCCGCGCAGCTTGGCGAGTTCGACGGACGTGAACTGCGCGCGCTGCGCAAGGCGCGCGCGCAATCATTGACGCAACTGAGCGAAGCGACGGAGTTGTCCGTCGGCTATCTCAGTCAGATCGAGCGCAATATCTCCACACCATCGCCGAAGGCATTGGGTGCAATCGCGAGAGCGCTCGGGGTCACGGTCGGCTGGTTTTTTGCCGGCGGCAACGCCGGCCCTGCCGAAGAGAAAGGAATCGTGGTCCGACGCGCGAACCGGCGCCAGATCATCTTCCGCGAGGGTTTCGTCGATTACCTGCTCTCACCCAACCTGGAGGGCAGCCTGGAGTTGATACTGTCGCGTTTTGAACGTGGCGCCAGCACTGGAGACAAATACACGCATCGCGGCGAGGAAGGCGGCCTCATCCTGCGCGGCCGTCTCGAAATCACTGTAGGAGAACGCACGTTCGTGCTCAACGAGGGTGACAGTTTCAGTTTCCTGAGCAGCGAGCCACATCGCTACCGAAACGTGTACGAAGGCGAAACCGTGGTCGTATACGCGGTGAGCCCCCCTACCTATTGACCTTGCGGTGTTGAATTGCATCCCTAATTGATCCATCTATTGCGCGGCGCGTTGACCCCGGTCGTTCAGCGCACTTCGTTATCCCCAATGTGGATCACCGTTAATTTGGCCGGGTAAACTCAAAATGCAATTATTTCAAACAAGTGGGTCAATCGAATGCGCAAATCAAAAGGCCACGCAGCGTGAGCTGCCGATCCTCGGAGATCGCGCCTCATGGCTCCGGCCTGCCTTTTTTTGGTTTCGCGCTCAAGATTACGCCGCTTCTTCGGAGGACTTCTCTCGTCTTCCGAAATCTGCTACTGGTTCAGAGTAAGGGTGCATAACATCGGGAAGATACCGACCTTCATCACCAAAATTTAGGCCGGAACTCGTGCGAGGGCTGAATGTTTCTTGAAGAATACGTGCAGAACTTCATTGAATCGAACTTCAATATACGAAGCACGCTTTTCTGGTTGCATCAGAAGCGCGCCCTCAAGAAATACAAGAACTTCTTCGATACAGTCGAAAGCAATCCACTGACGGATCTTCAGCGCCGCTTCGTCATCCTTGAAGAGCGTAGAAACCTGGTCGTTGCTGGCGCGGGCACTGGCAAGACACCAGTGATCGTCGCGAAGGCGGGCTACCTCATTGAAAGCGGTAAGGGCAGGCCCGAAGACATCTTGCTGCTTGCGTTCAACGCCGAGGCAGCGAGGGAACTCGCAGAGCGATGCAGGAGCCGCCTTGGTGTGGACATCCACGCATCAACCTTCCACGCGCTTGGAAACCGGATCGTTGGAACAGTCGAGCCCAAAGTTCCAACGCTGTCCCGTCTTGCGCTGGACCGGCAGTATTTCAGCAGATTTCTGGGCGCCGTCATCGGTGAGCTGAAGACCGATAAGGAAACATGGAAGAAAGCGCGCAGCTTCGTCCTCGGACACCTCAAAGCGTATAGAGCAGAATCAGAGTTCGCGACGCTTGAGGAATACGAGGCATACACACGGACCGTCGAGCTTCGCGCACTCTCGGGCGATCTGGTGAAGAGCTTCGCCGAGCTCGATATTGCCAATTTCCTTTTTTTCAACGGGGTCAGATTCGAATACGAAAAGCGATACCCGCGTGTGTCCGCGCGGTATCAGCCCGACTTCTATCTGACTGATTACGATATCTGGTTGGAGCACTTCGGGATCGGCAGGGATGGCC